>JAXDCU010000108.1:0-8658 GCA_034677645.1 Verrucomicrobiia bacterium | reverse complement strand
CGCGCTCCGCGATAGAAGCCCCACGCGACAATCAGAAAGACAGCGCTGCTTCCGAGTGGCACGACAATTAGCTTGGTGGTTCGCACCTGGTCGATAAACAGCAAGGCCAGACACGCCATGCCAACCGCGGCCCAGAACAAACTCAGGATCGCACGATTCCACCGTACTATGCTGGAGGTGTTTGGCGTATCCGTCATGACCGTGGAAGGCTAACTCAAGATTGACGAACATGCCCGATATATTCCAACTGCTGGAACCTGATCGGGTTCGAGCGGCCCGCATGGGCCAAAGCCGAGTTTTGAGTCGCGATCACCATGACACTATGTCGCATCAGCGCATTAGCGTTAGCAGAGCCATTACCACAAAACTTGACTCTCGGGCAACGAGAAACAGGCGCGGACAGTTGTGTCTGTCAATTCAGCAAATTCGTGTTCATGGTTGCCACGAGGTAGAGCGAGGCGGCGGGGGCTGCGAGGATTCCGCAAGATAGTAGTACGGGCCCATCATGGCGGTCTTAACGTCTGACCCCATCTGTTGTCGGGTCGACCTTTTGGCGAGCAAGACGGCCCGGCGACTCGCCCTTGCCGAACGGGCGCAGGCGAAACTGATACTCGTAGGGCTGGCACTTGATCAGGTACTCCTCGTGCGGCCATGCACCCCAACTGTCGTCCCCACCGACACCTTGTTGTTTTAGGTCCAAGTTAAGAACGACAAATTCGCGCCGGGGCAGTTCAAAAGGATGCTTCGCGGTCTCGAGGTCTTCAATTGTGTGTCTCATTGCGTTTACGCTCAGATGCGGCATCCCCACCGCCAACAGCCCCACGCCGGACCGGTTTGAAAGCGCAACCCATCGCACATCGACCTTGTTACCACTCTCGCCCGGCTCAGTGTAGTCAGCAACGTACTGCTGGCTCACGGTGCCAGCGTAAAGCCCGACACGCGCGTCCTTGCGATCCGAGTAAGTTTCTTGCGGCCCCGGTCCGAACCAGGCGATCCGTTCGAAAGCGTCGGGCAAGGTCAGGCGCATGCCAAGTCGCGGCAATTTGGGCAAATCGGTGCGACCGGGTTTGAATTGGGCGGTGACGGTTATGTCGCCACTTGAGCGGACTTCGTAGCGCGTTAGCCAGTGGGCGTCGATCTTGGGCATGTGCGTCGCATAGGTAAGAATCACCATTCCAGCCTCGCTCTGATCGACAACGTGCGCGTCGATGGTGGTCACCACGGAGCGGGCCTCACGCCAAATACCCTGCGATTTAGCCATGTCGCGACCGCGGTCGTTGTCGGTAGGCGCTCGCCAGAAGTCAGGCTCGAGCGGGGAGTGGATCAGTTTCGTGCCGCGCCATTCGAGAGAACACAAAGCGCCCGCCTGATGATCGAAAACGGCTGTGAAATCGGGGCCGGAGACCGTTGCGTGTCCTTCAGCCTCACGCAAAGTGAGTCTGCCGCTGCATGCAGGTGCGGAGAGTGGGAATGCGGAGTCAGGGAGCTTGAATTGGTCCCACGCAATCTCATGGCCTCTGTGTGCCCACGCCAAGTCGTGTTTCAGTCGGAAATCGAGGTCCAGGAAATGTTCGCGGCCTGGCGCGGCGCGAAACGGTTTTACCGGCACAGTGATGCTCCTAGTGCCGTGCGGCTCGATGTTCGGCAGTGGCAGACGCCCCTGCTGTATTGTCTCCCCGTCCGATGTCAGCCGCCAGTTGGCAACCGCCACATCGCCCAGACTTGTGAAGTCCAAACCGTTCTCGATCTCGACAGTGCGGGCCACGAGGTCCAGAGGTCTGCAACGGATTGGCTGGTAGATGTGCTTGACTTCAAGCAGGCCCGGATGCGGACGCCGATCAGGTGAGACCAGGCCGTTACAGCAAAAATTGCCGTCGCTGGGCGTGCCGGCCGGTCCGAAATCGCCGCCATACGCCCAGAAGATGTCAGCCCCCTTCGGCACTGGGCGGAAACAATCGGTCGGCTTGCGCGCTTGCGACTGGCGCAAGCCTTGGTCCACCCAGTCCCAGACGAATCCGCCCTGGAGATAAGGTTTCGCGTAGATGAGGTTCCAGTAAAGCCACATGTTGCCGCTGCTGTTGCCCATTGCGTGCGAGTACTCGCAAAGGATCAGAGGACGCGTTTGCGGGCGGGACGCGTAGGTCGCCAGCTCGGCTGGCCGCGAGTACATTGGACAGACGATATCCGTGTGACGACGCGTCCCGGCGCGTTCGTAATGGACTGGCCTTTCCGGATCGCGCTTGCGGACCCATGCGGACGTCGCCTCGAAGTTCGGACCGTCTCCGGCTTCGTTGCCCAGCGACCAGATGATGATTGAAGGATGGTTCTTGTCGCGCTCAACCATGCGGATGGTCCTGTCCATGTGCGCCGCGAGCCATTCTGGCGGCCTTGCGAGCGACTCGGGACCATAGCCCATGCCGTGGCTCTCGATGTTCGCCTCGTCGATCACGTAAATCCCGTACTTGTCACAAAGATCGTACCAAGCTGGAAGGTTTGGATAGTGTGAGGTTCGCACTGCGTTGATGTTGTGTTGTTTCATCAACAGTATGTCCTTCACCATGCCGCGAAGTGTGATCGCTTGGCCAAGGTCAGGATCGAACTCATGGCGGTTCACGCCTTTGAAGAACACGCGTTTCCCGTTTACCAGCAGGTTACCGTCACGAAGCTCAACGGAGCGAAAACCAACGTTCACCGGTATGACCTCGAGGACGCGACCACCATGGTCCCGGAGAACGAGTAGGAGACGGTACAAGTGCGGCTTCTCAGCGCTCCATGTCAGCGCCGAGTTGACGACAGTCGAGATTACGGCAACCTGCTCCGCGCCCGCTGCCGTCTCCACCGTGCCGCGCGGCGCCGCAATCACGCGTCCGCCTGCATCCTCCAAAACTCCTTGGATGTCAGCGCGGGCGGTTGTCTTGCCGTGGTTTTCCACCTTGACGCTAACGGAGAGCACGCCATCTCGGTATTGACCGTCCAAGACGGCTTTGATCTCGAAGTCGCGGATGTGCAGGTCAGGAGGGGACCAGAGATACACGTCCCTGAAAATCCCACTCATGCGCCAGAAATCCTGATCTTCGAGGTACGAACCGTCGCACCACCGAAAGTTCTCCACGGCAATTGTGTTTTCGCCACGGTGAACAACCGGTGTGATGTCAAACTCCACTGGCGTGCGACTGTCTTTGCCCATGCCGACGTACTGCCCGTTAACCCAAAGCTGGAAAAACGAGTTTACACCGTCGAAAGTGATCAGCACACGACGGCCATCCCATGCTCTTGGGATCGTGAATGATCGGCGGTAGGAATTGACCGTGTTGTTTGGGTCGTCGCCGGGAACAAATGGTGGGGTCCACGGCTTGCGCCACGGGTATGGGATGTTTACATAGATCGGGATGCCATAGCCGTGCGCTTCAACGTTCGACGGCACAGGTATTTCCACCCACGCCGAATCGTCGAAACCAAGCTCCCAGAAACCTGGTACCCGATCGGCGTGGTTCGCCGAGTAATGGTATTTCCACGTCCCATTCAGAGAACGATAGAACGGCGACTTAACACGCTCCGCGTTAGTCGCTAGCCCAACTGACCGGGCTGTTTTCGCGTCAGGGCACGCAATCATAGTCGCGTGTGGCGCCAAGTTGTTGCGTCCAGTGACTTGCGGGTTTTCCCAATCTTCAAGGTGCGTCGCCGCGGCCGCAGCGAACAACATGCTTAGCGAGAGCGAAACCGCCACGCCGCCGCGCGCGCTTCTCACTTCAAAACGTCGTGTCATAAGTCTTGGTATCGCATTTCAACATTGAATTCCGCTGAACACCGATATCTCCCTTGCCCTGCCGCCCAGATCACGAGACTCATCAGTGTCAGTGTTTTCATGGCGCACTCCTGTGCATGGCTTGTAAGTCCTCGCACAATTCCTGATCCCGGCCATTGCTGGTGAGCTGGGACTAGCATAACTCGGTCTGCGCGAAAAGCGATTCTCGCAAACACTTCTCCGAAGATTGTTTGTGCGGAACAGCTCGGCCACGTGGCTGTCGCCGCTCGCCGAGAAGATCGGCCCCGTCTGGCCGACTGGCCGAACATGGCGGGAGCGGGCGCGAAGCATCTCTGCGGCCCAAAACGGGTTCTCGGGCTCAAACCGACTCCCACAGGACGCGATGTAGCGTACGACGCCTACGCAATTCTCGTCCACCGCCAACGTCGCCACGTCAGCAGCCGCCTCGTCCGCCGCTCCGAGCAAGGCAGCCGCCAGCCGGATTTGGCGTGCTGTTGGTTGGTGCGAAGGCGCTAGCAATGCAATTGCCAGTTCGCCATTGGACAGCGGAACTCCGTCGCCGGTGCGCGTGAACGTCCCGGGGTCCTGCTCGTAGTAACTGCAGCCTCGTGCCATCGCGAGTCGCTAACGGTCGAGCGGTACGATCAAGCCCAGTTCCCGAGCTTCGCCCAAGATTCGTGACCGAGCTCCAGGATCTACCCCAGGCCGGCTACTTTGAACCTCCTGAATCGAGAGCAACCGCCCCCTGGAGGGAAGTGCTCCGTCACTTCCCACTTCAATACCCGATCAAGGCTCACCGAACGGCGCCCCTGGACATTCCAGGGCATTGCCGGAGCAATGCCCTTCGCGCTCACCGCTGCACCGCGCGATAGAAACAGGCGGTTTGCTGAACGGCGTTGGTATCCGAAAACTCCAGCGTGCCGGTCAGGTTGGTGATGGTCGTCACCGCCTGCCAGTTCTTCAGATCAATGGAAGACTGCACCTCGAAGGCCTGCCCTTCCCAAGACTGAATGCGGAACTGGCCCGGCCCGGTGATCTGAAGCCGCGCCGGTTCGGTTACGGTCAGCGTCTGGTTGGCCGGCACGTCGCGCAGCTCCTGCACGATGCCCGAGGGCCACTCGATGCGGACGACCTCGGCCTTCTCGGCGTCGCGCAGGCCGAAGTGAGCGAGGAGGTTCTGGCCGGCGTAACCACTGCCGCCCCCGATCTCGCGCAGTTGCCAATACGCGGTGCCGCTCAGCGGGGCCCGCACGCGGACCTTGGCGCCAATCGCGGCCCGGTTCGAAACCGTGCCCACCAGTTTGACCTTGAGCCAATGGTGGGCATTCCCGTCGTTGTGATAGAGGAAGTTGTCCTCGTCGTAGAAGTTCGCCAGAAAGAGGTCCAGAAACCCGTCGTTGTCGTAATCACCCCAAGCGCACCCGGAGTTGCGCCCGCCGTCGGCTCCGGGAGCCCCAGTGGTCATCTGCGTAAACGTGCCGTCGCCATTGTTGTGGTAGAGATAGTCCGGCCAGACCCGTGTTATCCCGCCGACCAGAAACAGGTCGAGAAACCCGTCGTTGTCGTAGTCACCCCAAGCGGAGACGTTCCCTCCGGTGGCAACCATAGCGCCGCTGGTGATTTTGCGGAACGTGCCATCGCCGTTGTTTTGGAACAAGAAGTTGTTACCCGTAATGGTAACGCACACGAACAGGTCCAGGTCGCCGTCACTGTCATAGTCGCCCCACTCCGCGGCGTTGTTGATCGCGCTCTCGGCAACGGGGTGTCCCGTGGTGATGCGCGTGAATGTTCCCTCGCCCTCATTGCGATACAGTGAGTTGCGCCGCGCGGTGGCCCCCGGACCGGCGTTTGCCACGAAGAGGTCCGGGGCGCCATCGTTGTCGTAGTCCGCCCAGGCAGCAGAACAGCTCGCGGTCACGTCGGTTGCCAGAGAGCCTTGCGTGATGCGAGTGAAGGTTGTGTCTCCGTTGTTGTGATAGAGCAGTCGTGGACTGTTAAAATCGGCGACCAGCAAATCCAGATGCCCGTCGTTATCGTAGTCCGCCCAGGCGCCGGACCAATGGATGCCGCCGTCTTGGACCACCGGGCTGTCGGTGATCTTGGTGAAGGTGCTATCGCCACCATTCCGGTAGAAGGCATTTCGGTACAAGGAGCTGCTCCCTTCCCCATTATTGATGACGAACAAGTCAAGGTGCCCGTCGTTGTCGTAGTCCCCCCACACGCCGCCGTTGGAAGACGCAACCTCGGTCACGACCGGCCCATCCGTCAGCTTGGTGAAGGTGCCATTCCCGTCGTTCCGGTATAGGCAATTCGGTTGCGGGGGACCGCCAAAGCCATGGGACGCACTATCGCCATTGGCGACGAACAGGTCCATATCCCCATCATTGTCGTAGTCCACCCACGTGCCCATCTGCGAATAGCCGCCGTCGGTGACGATCGGGCCGGTGGTGATGCGGGTGAAGCTCGCGACCGGCGTGACCGTGAGACTGTACGTGACATCCACGTACCTGGTGTGGCCCTCGGGAGTCTCCGGGCTGAACCAGGGCAACCATTGCACCACGCGAAAGTGGATCGTGTGGGGCCCAACCGACAGTGGGGCCAACATCAAATAGATGCCGTCGCCGATGCACGCAGCATAGTCCCCGGTGGGGACGCCCACGGCTTCGTCGGCATGCATGGCGAACATCGGCGACTCGACGTAATAGCGTTCGAGGTCGGGGACACTTGCTCCATCGATCTCACAGAACATTTCCGACACGCCCTCCATGTTGGACGCCACTTGCTCCCGGATCGCATCTTCGTTCTCGCTGAACCATTCAACCGGGTCAATCGGCGGATCCTCGATCGGAAAGTCCACCCCCGGAATTGTGATACAGGGCAGCATACACACCGGGAAGAACAGGGCCTTGCCCTCGGGTATGCTGCACGTGCGTGTGAGGGTCTCGCCCGGACCAAGCAGGAACGGGTGGCAGTCCGCCAAGAACCAAACGCGACCCGATTGCCCCCGTGCGGCGTCTTCACCGGTTTGGTCAAACCCTGGGCTGGTCTCGGCTGGAAATGGGCCCATCCACTGCCACCATCGTGCCACCCACTCACCGTACGAGGCGCCGTACTGGGGCGATTCTGGTGGCAATACCCCGAGATTCGGGTCCTGCGCCAGGCCCGCCCGGGGCAGGCAAAGGGCGCACAGGCCAATTGCAGCCATCGCACTCTGTTTGAGTTTTCTGACGTTCATGGTCTGGCCTTTCGTTTTCCAGGCGCTGGGCGCCTGGCTTGATTTGTTGTGTTTCTGGAAGCTTCGTCCACGCGGACGCCTTCCTTTGCGTACTTGCGGGTAAACCAAGGAAAAGTTGCGGAGGTTTTTTAGGTGGCGGCGTGTCGCGAAAGCGCTGCATTCCTGGTCTGAAAAACCGGTGGCGGGCTCACCAGACGCCGATACAGGGCGCTATCGGCGGGTGGCCTCGGAGCGCTCCGCCGTTGCGATCTCGTCAAAGCTCGGGATTCGGCGGAGCTTGACCGTCTTGTCGCGGGAACCTGAGATGAGCCAGTGGCCGTCGGGCGTGAACGCGACGGCCTCGATCGGGCTAAGGTGGTCGTAGAGCACGGCGGTTTCCTCGCCTCCCGGCACGCTCCAGAGCCGCACCGTGCCTTCGTTGGAGACGCTGGCCAGGATTTTCCCGTCGGGGGCGAAGGCGATCCGGTTGATGACATGTTCGTGGCCCTTGAAGGTCCCGAGCTGTTTCCAGGTTTTCACCGAGAACAGTCCGATATCACGGTGCGTGTCCAGGGCGAGCAACGTTCCATCGGCCGAGAAGGCGGCCTCCCGGGCGTGTTTCCTGAAGGGGATGACCGTGTTCGTCGTCCCGGCCGGCATGTTCCACACGATGGCGTATCCCACTTGGCCCATGGGCGTGACCAGCAGAGCTCCATCCGGCGAATAGGCGAGGTTCTGGGCCTCGCCGGGAGGGCTCTTCAGCAGCGGTATGGCTTCCCATGTCGCGGTGTTCCACAACGTGAACTGCCGGGGCACGGCGCTGGAGGTCACGAGCGTTTGGCCGTCCGGGGAAAAGACCAAGTTGCCGCGCTTGTTCGTGACCGCGTTGGTCAGGATTCGCACCAACTCGCCTCCCGGCAGGGTGAAGACGCGGACGGAGCCGTCCCTGCAGCCGGTGGCCAGGAGCTTGCCCTCCGCCGTCAGCGAGAGGGAATCCACGGACTGGGGATGCTCCAGCGGCGGCAGCAAGGGTTGCTGCGAAGCCAGGTCGAAGACGAGGACTTCAGCGGGGCGTTGGGGATCGTAGAAATCGCCGCTGCCGACCGCAAGCCAGCGGCTGTCGGCAGACACGGTCATCGAGCGAACGCCTTCCCGAAAGCCGCGAAGGGTGGGCAGTTTCTCCGGACGCTCAATGTCCCAGAGCAGCGGACGGCCGAACTCGCAGGCACTAACCAGGTGCCGACCGTCCGGCAGGAACCGGAGGTTGACGATGTTGCCCGTCGAGCCGCGCAGGACTGTTCGTTCTCGATTCGCCTCGAGGTCCCAGATGCGGACGTTGTTCCCGGTGCTGAATGCGAGGAGCCGTCCGTTCGGCGAGAACACGTGCGAGCCGGGACAGCGTTCCGCCGGAGTGTAGCGCAGCCTTTGGGTCTTTCCGGAGGGGAGGTCTCTCAGGTGCAGATAATTGTCCCAGCATTCGATCGCCAGCGTCTGGCCGTCCGGCGAGACGGCTACATTGCCCACTGGCAGCGCGTGTTCAATGGGCGCACCGGCTTCCCGACGGGTCATCACATCCCAGTGGCGCACGGTGCCGTCCTCGCCTCCCGTGTAGAGCGATCGGCTGTCCGGGGTGAACGCCACGGTGTAAACCTGCCCCTTGTGACCGCGGAGCGTTGCG
>JAXDCU010000107.1:0-5665 GCA_034677645.1 Verrucomicrobiia bacterium | reverse complement strand
AGCAAGGGCTACCTGGCCGCGGCGAGCGGCGTTGGTGAGGTCAAGCAGCGAGCGCGGCGCGTTAGCCACATCCATGAGATTGGTGTTGATGACAACCCGTCGGCTGCGATACCCCATCGCCGCCCAGCCGTTGGTGACCCGGAATACGTCGCGCGCGGCCAGTTGGCGCGTGCGGAGTTCTTCGTTGCCCCAAAAGACGTCGCACTGAGGGTGTGCTTGCTCGGCCAGTAGCCTGTTGGCCAGACCGACAGTCTTCACTGCCTCGCTGTCATAGACGGCCCGGACGCGGATGCCCGTTCTGTGAGTGAACCGCGCCAGGATTGGTTCGGCGTAGACAACGTCTTGCGCGCAGTAGACCACTACATGTCTTTCCTCGGGGCCTGAGCTCGGTCGGCAGCCGAGCAAGGTGAGTGCCGCCACACCGATCATCATCTTCTTCAGCATGACCTTTTTATGTTTCATACGGTTCGTCGGTGATAGAACCACCACTCGAACAGCAACACGATTAACGCGGCGGCCGCGAGGCGACGCCAGAGCTCCAGGTTGGCCGGTCGCATTGTTGTGGCCTGGGCGCGCGCGTATCGGCCAAAACTCAGCTCTGACTTCGGCGTGGTGTCTGTTTCAAGCCTGTCTAGCAGATTGACGCAAAACGTGGACTCGCTTCCATCGATCCCGATCCTGTAGATGCCCTGACGGGAAGTCTCGGCGAACGTCAATTCCCGAGCGCTGGCGTCGAGAATCAGTTCACGACCTGTGCCGTCTGGCATGCGGACGAGGGCATTTGTGACCCCTCGGGTCAGTGGCATACGCAACGGCTCACCAGCACGCACCTGGGCCTGGCTCTCCCTGGCCGTCGCGGGGCTGAGCCAGTCGACCGCATTGGCGACAAAGATTGGAAACGAAACTCGCAATGGCCACGTGCTTTCGAGCGTGTCGAACGCGATCCATACAATCCGCTGTCGTCCGAGTTCGCCGGCCAGTATGAGGGGTGTTCCTGGCGCCTCGACCAATTGGAATGCCCACGGAGGCGTCCGGACAGCGAGAGCTTCCAGGACTTGGACTTCGTCGAAACTGACGAATCTGAGCAACGGGTGTGTGTTCTTCCAATCAACTATGGGGGGGGCTTCGATGCGTCCGGTCACCTCGACCCAGTTCGTGGGAGCTGACCGGACTGACAAGGTGTTGACCGCTGGCCAGGTCGACGGCACAACGTCGTCAAGCACGACAATGTCATACGTCGTCGCGGTGTCGGTCAGGTCCGTGCTCACCGCGAGTCGGACCCGTGGCAGAGCGCGCAAGGCAGGTTCGAGGTAGCCTTTGGCGCGGTTGACGAGCAGTACGTTGACGGGGGCTGGCAGCAGACTCTGCACCGTGGCCAGGTTGTCGACGGCCAGATCGTCGGCCTGAACCAGTTTGAGCTCGAAAACACCGTCGCGGTCCTGGTCTGCCGCGAAAACCTGCGGCGAAGTTTCACGAGGCGCCAGCTCCAAATGACGAGTCTCGATCAAAGCACTTTCAAAGCGGAGTTCAAGATCGACTGGCCATGTGTTGCTTGAGGCGTTGAACACGCTGGCAAATACCGCCCGTCTCCGAGGATCATCCGGATGCGCGCGGGCGTCGATGCTTACTATGCCGGCATTAGCCGAGCGCCGACCCATCTGGTGAAAGGTGATGTTCAAACCCTCAAACTCAAACTCGGTCAGGTCCGGCGCGGCGCCGTCGCTGTACAGGTGTATTTCCGCGTCACGACGGTCCTTGACAAGAGGCTGGGCGAGTTTGAGCGCTTCGGTCAAGCGGGTGGACGCGTCCGCGGGCTCGCAATTCTGGAGGGCGCGTCGGAGCGTGGTCTTGTTGCTTGTGGGCGATTGCCTGACTTCGGTGTGGCCAGATGCCAGGAGCACAACCATCTGGTCCGTGTCGTGCAGGCTGTTGACAAGATCGAGGGCCTCGCGGCGAGCGCGTTCGAATCTGGATGGGGAGTCGTCCGTGCTTTGCATGGAGGCTGAAGCATCCAGGATGGCCACAATCAGTCTTCCCGGAGCCGTGCGCCCAGCGAAAAAAGGACGAGCCAGAGCCAGTATCACGAGGATAAGGAGCAACAGTTGGAGGAGCAGCAGCCAGTTTCGCCGCAGTTTTTGAAATGGCGCGCTCGCTTGCGTCTCGGCAACAAAGCGCTGCCACAGCAACGTGCTCGACACCAGCCTTACCACCCGCCTGCGCTTGAGAAGGTAGAACAGTATTACCACTGGCAGCGCGGCAGCAAATGCGAATGCGGTAGGGACAAGAAAACTCATCCGAGCACCTCCGCCTGCCGCAGTCTCTTAAGAAGGAGTTCCTCGATCCGCGTCGCGCTGCTCGCCAGAAAGAACTGGATGCCCCGCGCTCGGCAGAATCCGTTCAGTCGGCTCACAAAGGCCTCGACACTCTGTCGGTAGGCGGCGAGTCGGTGGCGGCCGAAAGTCACTTCCTGTTGGGCGCCAGTCTCAGAGTCGACCAAACGCAAATCACCGAACGTCGTTGGCGTCAGTTCCTCCGGAGCGAGTATCTGGACAACATCCACCTGAAAACCTCGTCCGACCAAGGCCGAAAGCCCGGATTCGTACCCGTTGGGGTCCAGGAAATCACTCAACACGACCGCCAAGCCAGCGTGATGCGTCTCGAGTGCTCCGCGCCGCAGAGCGTCATTCAGACTTGCTGGGCCGCCCGCGGCCACTCCAGCCAGGTTGCGCAGCAACGATAGGGCGGACCGGCGCCCCCGCACTAAGCGCAGCGCGCTGCGACAATGCGCATCCTCGGCATGTTCAGGAAAAACCGCGACGCTAACGCAGTCGAAGCCGCAAAGCGCTATGTATCCGAGAGCAGCGGAAATTTGGAGCGCGAAGTCGAACTTGACTGGCTGGCCGAATGTCATTGACTCGCTCGAATCAACGAAGATGCGGACCGGGAGTTCGCGCTCCTCCTCATAGAGCTTGAGAAAGAGACGTTCGAGCCGGCCGTAGAGGTTCCAGTCGAGATAACGCAGGTCATCGCCCGCGACATAGCTCCGGTAATCGGCGAACTCGACTGAATGCCCGCGGGCACGGCTGGTGCGTTCGCCCCGGACGGTGCTCTTGGCCCGCCGCCGGGCCAACAACTGCAGCCTGTCGAGGCGACGCAGCAATTCGGGGCTGAGCAATGCGTCAGACATTGGCTGTACCGGTTGAGCCCTCCTCGGGGACTTCTTTCAAGACGTTCTCAACTATCCGGTCGGCCGTGATCCCTTCCGCTTCCGCTTCGAAATTCAAGATCAGTCGATGTCGCAATGCCGGCAACGCCGCGGTGCGAATGTCGTCGAAGCTCACGTTGAATCGACCGAGTGAGAGGGCGCGGACCTTGCCGGCCAGGATAAGGGCTTGAGCGCCTCGGGGGCTGCTGCCGTAACGGAGGAACTGGGTCGCGATCGGCAACGCAGTGTCAGTCTTCGGATGCGTGGCAAGGACAAGGCGCACGGCGTAGTTCTTGACGTGTGATGCTACCGGCACCTGCCGCACCAATTGCTGCAACGCAAGAAGCTTGTCGCGGCTCACAATGCGGCTCACCGTTGCCTGTGCAACTTCCGTCGTGCGGTTGAGAACCTCGGCCAACTCGCCGGCTGTTGGATATCCGACCAGCAGTTTGAAGAAGAACCGGTCCAGTTGCGCTTCAGGGAGCGGGTAAGTGCCTTCCTGATCGATCGGATTCTGAGTGGCCAATACGAAGAACGGCTCCGCCAGACGCCGCATCTCGCCGCCGGCGGTCACACTGTGTTCCTGCATGGCTTCCAGGAGCGCGGACTGTGTTTTGGGTGTGGCGCGATTGATCTCGTCAGCGAGGATCAGGTGCGCGAAGACCGGACCGGCTTGGAATTCGAACACACGCCGTCCATCTGGCGATTCCATGACCAGGTTCGTGCCCACGATGTCGGCTGGCATCAAGTCAGGCGTGAACTGAATGCGGCTAAAGGAGAGGTCGAGCACCTCGCCCAGTGTTCGGACCAGAAGCGTCTTGCCCAGCCCAGGCACGCCTTCCAACAACACGTGCCCCCCGGCCATCAACGCGATAAGAGTGCTCTCCACAATGCGCTCGTGGCCGACAATGACCTTTCCGATCTCGGCCTTCAGCGCGGCGTAGGTTTCACGGAACTGGGCGATTTGTTGGTCTGTGTTCATGTAATGACTTTCAGCAACGTGGATCGGGCTTGATGGCTATGGACGCTGGTTCCGGCTTTGTCTGAATCTCGGGGCGCTCGAACGGTCATAGGCTGGCTCACGACACGCGGAAGACAAACTAGAGCAGCGCTGGACGCCGTGCCCACCTGTTGTCTCTTCACTTAAGGTCTCCGAAGTAATCCCTGACGGGTCCCTGGTAAGCACGGGGGATTTGGTCCTGGCTCAATGCCGCCTGCGCATCGTTCTGGGCCGCCTGGATGGCCTCTTGCACGACCAAAGTGCTGCTTCCTTTGAGGCTAAGCCCTTTCAGCGTTATGCTCGGCATTTGACTACCGGGAGAGAGCTTGCCTTTGATACTCGTCGGTATCATGCCATCTGGAACTTGGCCCTCGCCGCGGTCAGTCACACCACGCTGCGCCATGGCCGGCCGCTCAATCCCAGAATTGTCCCATCGCCCGGTAAAGGGTGGTTGCTCAATCCAACCTTCCTCGTCAGCCCACGTGCCAACACCGCGTCCGGGTCGACCACCGCGGTTGAATCCTGGCTCGCCCGCGACCATTGACCAGTTCTTGCCCGAGCCGATGGCGGCCTGGGCCCGCCCCAGCGCGGCAAGCGCGCCTTGGAGGCCTTCCGCCTCGGCCATTTGCTGGATCAGGCTTCCCAACTCGCTGGCGGCGTCCGCCAGAGACTGGGCGGCGCCTGGCTTGTCTTTGCCCTGCAGCCGGTTGGCGGCCTCTTCAAGCAGATCAGGCACTTTACCGTACGGTGAGGCAGGTCCTATCGCTCGCGAGACCTCGTCCAAAATCGCTTTGAGCCGGTCCGAGCCGAGGTTGTCTCTCTTGAGTTGGCTGACCATCCGCTCCAGCGTGCTGCGTGCTGCTTCCGCCTGGCCGTTCTCAAGCTGTTCCGCCAAGTCTTTGCCTAGGGCCTGTGCTTGCTGCATTCGCTGCATCGCCCTGAGCGTGTCGGCAAGTTGCTCGAGGCTGCGCGACGCGATATCCAGGTCTTTGAGAACTTGGTCAATCTGACCAGCTTCGAGGGCGGAAATTGCATCGTCCAAATTGGGCAGCGTCACCTGCGACTCGCGGGCTTGTTCAGCCAAGTTGCTCAAAGCCTTTGTCAGGTTGTCTCTGGCTGCTTGGTCAGCTCGCGAACCATCGTTGCGCAACGTTTGAGCCGCTTGCGCCGCCTGCCGCAGGTTGCGCTCAAGTTGTTCCAAGGCATCGGCTGAATCGTGCGGTTTGGCCTCAGACGGGTCTGCCGAGTCGGTTTGTTCACGGGCGGTGTCTGAACTCGAAGGTTGCTTCGCGCTCCCGTCTCGGGTCTGACGGTCGAGGGATTTGAGGCTTGGGTTCTGGGCCACCTCGCGAGCTTGTTGTTGGACCTTGTCCGTGAGACGAGCCAGTTCGCGCAGCGCTTCAGCGCGGGCCATTGGTTTCTTGGCCATCTGTTCCCCAAGAGCCGCAACAGACTCGACT
>JAXDCU010000106.1:0-4306 GCA_034677645.1 Verrucomicrobiia bacterium | reverse complement strand
TTTCGCCATCCGCCTCCATGAACAACGGCCCAGGTTCGACCTGGTGTATGCTGACGTGGACCACCAGGGCCGCGGAGCAACCATCGGCGTGCAAGGCAGCTCCACGAATCATCTCTCCGAGTATTGCCGCGAGGCGTGGAAGCCTACTCCGGCAGGTCTCCAACTGCGTTTCGATTATTATCAAGCCCAACCAGGCGCCGCGCTGGTCACGCCCGCGGCGGGCTCAGTATACCTGGAAGACGATGACATATTGTTGCTTGCGGACGCACTAGACCTTGACGGGAACATCGCGAGCGTAGATTTCCTGGTGGACGGTTCCTTGCGCGAACACGTTACTAATGCCCCGTACGCCACGGCGTTTAGCGGGCTCTCACCGGGTTTCCACTATTTGGCCGCGGTGGTAACGGATAACGACGGCCTTAGCGCAATGTCCGAGATTGTGAAGGTCCTGTGCGATGCCGATACCGACGGCGACACCCAGATGAACTCCGTCGATCCGGACGATGACAACGATGGCATCCCAGACCATTGGGAGGAAGCGCACGGCTTGGACCCGCTGCGGCCTGATGCATCAGCCGATTCCGACGGTGACGGATTCTCGAACTCCGACGAGTATTGGATACTGATCCCCGTGACATGCATTCTTCATTCCGCATAGGACACGTCGGCTACTCAGACCACTCCGTCGAGGTCGCGTTCACGACTGCCTCAGGTCGGGTGTATGTCGTGGAAACAGCTTTTTTGGCCGACGGGTCCGTCGACTGGACACCACTTCTATCCGACATAATCGGCGATGGCTCTGTCGCCTATGTGAGGTTCGCGAGCGTTTCAGACGCAGCCTTCTTCCGCGTGCGGGTGCAGTTGACTCAGTAGACCTCCGCCCCCGGCATCATAAGGCAAGGTCCACCACAAGAGGTTCCACATGACGCCGGGGCGAATAGAATTTGACTGGCACACCGCGCCCGAATAGCCTGCTCCATCATGTCCAGACCCGTGAGAGTCTTGCCGCTCCCCATGCACCGGGTAGGGACCGATTCCGCTGCGAACCTGAGTGCGCCTGAGACAATGGGAACCCGGCGGGGCGCGTCCCCATTCAGTTCACGTATTCGATGCGGATTGACTCGTTTGGTGTCCACACTTTGCATGCTGTTCTTGCTCCGACCGGGTGTCTATGCACAGCCCTCACCCGCGACCCAGGCAGCCAGACTACTGCCGCCGGGAACCGTGGCCCGTTCGGCGGATACAATCGCGGGGATGCAGGTCTTGACCGCCTTGACCAACGGCACGTATGTGGTTGTCCACGGCTACCGGACTCGAGGCGACCAAGGTGGCGGCGTCTTCCGTTACGACTCGAGGAACGACGCCAAGGCCGATGACGGATCGATCATATCGCCGAGCACGGGTTCTGGACGTTTTCTCAGGTTGATCGATCCCGATGGCGATGCCTATGCCGAGTGGTTTGGCGCTTACGGTGATGGTCGGCACGCCGACGAGATCGCGATCAACGCATGTTTGGCCGTGTACGGAAAGGTGCGGTTGCTGGCCAAAACCTATGGCGTTCGAGGCCGACCCGAGCGTTACAACCCGAAGATCACGTATCACGCGATCGACTTGGCTACCGGCTGGAAAATCGAAGGAGTCAACCGTGCGGTGACTCGCGTCCGATTGCTCGACGGATCGGACCCTGTCGGCTCGGAGCCATCAAACAACTATTTCCACGTGTTGGCGAACCGCTCGTTTTATGAAAGTGCCGATGATGTTGTGGTGCGCGATTTGACCATCGACGCCAACTTCGAGGGCCAGAATCGCTGGAGCACGATCTCCTGCGTGGACATCCGAGGCGGCAATGCCCTGGTCGAGCGAGTGAACTTCCGCGGCTACGGCACGGGCAGGCATCCCGCCAATGGATCGAGTCTCGAGTGCTTCGTGATGCGCCAGACGCTGGTTTACAAGGACGCCAAGGCATCGCGCAGGGCGGCAACCCTCCGCCACCTCGATTTCACGGACCCAGGTCCAAATGGCGATTTTCCAAGCCCGCTTGGCGAGGTTACCCACATTCTCGTTGGTGGCGCCAATAACTTCGTTAACAGCAGTTGGATTCTGCGTGGCGGGCGCGATCCCGCCTGGGACCCAGATTCAAACGGCGAAAACGAAAACAACTGGTGGCCGTCCTATGGAGGGTTGGTCGAAGGTTGTGTAATTCACGACGTGAGCCGCGGCTCGCGTCTGAAGAGCAACCTGATCGGCATCACATACTGTGATTGCGTTGGCATGACTATTCGCGGCAATCGCGTCGAGGAATTCGATGGCGCGGGCGTCTTTGTCATGAGCTGGTGGAACAAGGCCACCACCATTGTGGACAACCAGTTTATTGACGTTGAGAACGGCATTACTTTCCAGATCATGGGCGCCAAGGGCGTTCCGCGCCAGTATCCCCTGCACCAGGACGTTCTGGTCGAACGTAACACCATTCGCACGGGCAAGCCGCGTCAGACTGAACTGGGCGCCCGCGGTCTCCACATTTACGGCCAGGAGCTGGGCACGGGCATCCGTTTCAGGAACTTGACCATTCGGAACAACAACCTATCAGGCCGCGCGTTCTCTGACTCGAAAGGGCGCCGGGTCTATCCGCGGGGACTGCTCTTTCAGGTCATGGGTCGCAACTACGATGGGATACGCATCTGCGACAACGTGATCGACATGCCAGACCATGCGCCTGGAGGTGTTGTGCCGGACCTCCCCGGGTCCCTCAGCCTCACATTCTTCCCGATGACTCGCTGGGCGGAAGATGTCAGAGCTGGACGCGTTCTCTACCGCGCCAATCGCGACCCGGCCGGCAAAGAGTTGGACCCGATCCTTGCCGACTGGGACTACAAGAACCGTCCGCACTGGGGACGGAGGCAGGGAGCGGTCCCGATACAGTCCCGTTAAGCCGGCAACCGATGCTGGTTGGGGTCACATCTAAACATTTGACAATTGGCTTTCGATCTTGACTTGGTGCCAGGGGAGGGAATTGAACCCACGACCAAGGGCTTATGAGTCCCCTGCTCTACCGCTGAGCTACCCTGGCACTGCCAAATCAGCCTCAGACTATTCCGCGGATGAACCAGCGCAGCCAGTTGGAGGCTTATCGCCGAGCCGTGTCATCGCTGCTATTCAAGCATATGCTCGACAGCTTCTGATCCTGCGTAGCCAATGATGACGACATCACATTTGCGTCGCGTCGGCAACAACTTGTACCGCGGTGAACCTTCGACGCATCCATTATGCGTTGCTCAAACGCGCTGACAAGCAGTTTCATCCCAGCATTTCTCATTTTGGGCTGGAGCGCGGACTTCAGGCCACTTCGACACGCTGCAGGCCGAACGCGCGGAAGCGGGCTAAAGCCCGCGCGTCTGACGACGGGTCGTATCTGAGCGGCCAAAGTGAACAGTGCTGGTTTCGTCAGGTGCCCAATTGAGGATTGAACAACGACGTCAGTTCGGCAGAGTCGTGGCGCGAGCAAGGGCCCATCCACATGAAGACCCCGCCAGACTCAGTTCTCAACCTCCGTCTTTTTGCCGCGCTTTCCGAGGGCCAGCGACTGCGGCAAACGGCTGAGTTGACTCCGCTACAGCCAAAGGAACCGCACTTCGATGTCGATCTGAGTGTCGCCTGTGCGACGACGGGGCTCGAACTGGGCTTGGTTCCCGTGGAGGTTGAAGTGATTCCGCTGATTGGTGGGGCGCCGGTACTCCAGCAGGATTGGACAGATCGATACGGTTTCTGAAAGTTCCCGGGCCTCCCGCGCGGCAATTTCACGTTCCGCGTCAATACCGGTCCGAATCGCCGTCCGGGCTGGGATACGTGCATTCGTCAGGTGATGCAGAGCCTGGATGGCCCGCATTGGTGTAACGCGTTTCTCAAGCCGGAACTGCGCACCCTGCTGGTCTCCGTGTATGGATACGACCCGGTAACGGAGCGGAACGATGTCCTGCTCGGCGGCATCACCGTCGAATTGACCGGGGTGCATCCGGACGATCCGGAGCTAGATCTACTGCCACCAGAGGTTGGCGTGAGCGGCGTGCGCAAGGAGAACAATCCGTTTTGGAACAACAGCATGGCGGGCAAGGTCCGGTTCACAGGGCTGCCGCCGGTCCATTGGCGTGTCACGGGCAATCGCGAGTACGTGGACCATCCGCCTGCCGGGCAACCGGTCGAAATCCGGGTTTCGGAATACTACACCAACAACATCCCGACCAACCTGCACGTGGTCCGAACGGAAACGGATTCGAGCGGCGAGTTCAGAGCCACGTTGTTGCCGGGG
>JAXDCU010000105.1:0-10292 GCA_034677645.1 Verrucomicrobiia bacterium | reverse complement strand
CGCGCTGCCGGATTTTTGTAAACATTCAACTGGCCCACGGAAACCACATCGCGGCGGACGCCCTCGATGGAAAGTGGATCAGCCCATTGCACTGCCGCCAGCCCGCGTACGATGCCATAAACCTCGGCCACCTGCCCTGTCGGCATGACGATTCTGCGCCCGCGCCAAAAGTGATGGCGACCCAGCCAACCCGTCCAGCGCCGACGTTGCCGCTTGGGCAACGAACCAAGCGTCGCGGCTGCCATTGAGACAAGCTCCCCTGCCGCGCACCGGCGAATAGGGTCAGGACTTCGCGACGCGTCCTTGATGTGCGGCAGCAGGTCTTCAACGGACCCAGAATCGCTTTCGGTTTTTTCCGGTGCCCCGGCTGGAGTGTTCTTGGGTTGCGGGCTGTTTTCCATTTGAGTTGCCGCTGTTTAGTGCAACGCAGCCGGTCACACCTTGAACACCCTCCGGCTTGGGCCGCCGGGGAAGAAACTGGCCCAGTCGCCGACAGTTGGGTCCGGCGCGGGCGGCAGGTTTTTCAACGGTGTAGCTGGTGCGGGCGCGGGTGTTGGCGGCGGCCTTCCCGGTTCGCTCAGGCGCAGATGGCCCTTGCCCTCGCGCTCGATGCGTCCAGCGTGGATGAGGCTGCGCAGGCGGCACAAAAGCCGGGCCACAAGTATCCGACGATGTGTCCGGCTTGGCGGGTTTTCGTCGGCGACGATCTGGTGGACGACTGGCCAGACGGGCGCGGGTTGGTCGCCGTGGCCCTCGACGGCAGCCAGCAGCTTGCGGTCGAAGCGGTCCACGACGACTACAGGTCGGATCGGCTCCGGCGCAGGTTTGGGTTGGAGCGGGGCTAAGATGACCATGCCGTAACTACGTCCACCGGGCCGTTGATCCAGCACCGGCCATTGTAAACAATTCCGCGCCGTCGTTTGACGGATACCCTTCCTTGCCCGTTGTCTACAGAATCTCTAATCTGCCGGGCGTCCCGTGTCGGGGCGCGATGAACAACAAGACATCAAACGGCAACGGGTTGGCCGAACTCGAACGGCGGCTCTGGTCGGCAGCGGATCAACTGTGGGCCAATTCACCGCTGCGCCCGTCCGAGTACTCCACGCCGGTTCTGGGCCTGATCTTCCTCCGGTTCGCCGACAGCGCGTTCACCAAGGTTGAGGCTGAATTGAAGGGCAAGGCCACCGGGCGGCGCACCATCGGCAAGACCGACTATCAGGCCAAGGGCGTTGTTTACATTCCTGATGAAGCCCGGTTCTCGCGGCTCCTGCAACTGCCGGAGTCCGCCGACATCGGCAAGAAGCTCAACGAGGCCATGAAGGCCATCGAGCAGGAGAACGACGACCTGAAGGACGTGCTGCCCAAGTCGTATCAACGCATTGACAACGCCACGCTGGTCGAACTGCTCAAGATCATGTCCGGCATCCCCGACGACATCGGCGGCGATGCGTTCGGCAAAATCTACGAGTATTTCCTTGGCGCGTTCGCCATGAAGGAGGGCCAGAAAGGCGGCGAGTTTTTCACGCCGCTTTCGATGGTTCACCTGATCGTCGAGGTCATCGAACCGTTCCACGGTCGGCTGTACGACCCGGCCAACGGCGGCGGAAACATGTTCGTGTCCAGCGCCCGGTTTGTGGCGAACCACCGGCGGAACCCCAGCGCCGAAATCAGCATCTTTGGGCAGGAGCGCGTGGTGGAAACCATCCGGCTCTGCAAAATGAACCTCGCCGTCCACGGTCTCAGCGGCGACATCCGGCAGGCCAACACCTACTACGAGGACGTGTTCGATTGCGTGGGCAAGTTCGACTTCGTGATGGCCAATCCACCGTTCAACGTGAGCGGTGTAGACAAAGAAAAGCTCAAGGACGACCCGCGCTTCCGCCTTGGCCTGCCCAGCACCGACAACGCCAACTACCTCTGGATTCAGCTTTTCTACCACGCGCTCAGCCCCAAGGGCCGCGCCGGGTTCGTCATGGCCAACTCGGCAGCGGACGCACGCGGGTCCGAACTGGAAATCCGCAAGAAGCTGATCCAGTCCGGCGCGGTGGACGTAATCGTGGCGGTTGGTCCTAATTTCTTTTACACGGTGACACTCCCGGCGACTCTGTGGTTTCTGGACAAGGGCAAGGCACGCCACGAACCCTCACCCCAACCCTCTCCCACTGGGAGAGGGTGTCGCGAAGCGACGGGTGAGGGTAAACAGAACGGGATCGCTTCAGCGGACACGGTTCTGTTTATAGACGCCCGGCACATCTACCGGCAGATTGACCGCGCCCACCGGGAATTCACGCCGGAGCAGGTCGAGTTCTTGGCCAACATCGTGCGGCTTTACCGGGGAAAAGACCCGGAGTTCGTGCGCGGCTCCGAAAAGCTGCTCAAGCATTTCACCACGAAACCCTCGCCCCCATCCCCTCTCCCCGGGGGAGAGGGGCGCAGGGGTGAGGGTGCGAAGCATAGAGAAGTGGCCGGGGATGAGGGAGCCGGGCACAACAAACCTACCTTTGTCTATCGGGACGTGCCCGGCTTGTGCAAAGTGGCGACACGCAAAGAAATCGAGGCGCAGGGCTGGAGCTTGAATCCGGGCCGATACGTGGGCGTGGCTCCGGGCGAGGAAGTCAGCGACGCCGACTTCAAAGAGCAGTTCGAGGAACTGACCGAGGAACTGGAAACCCTCAACGCCGAGGCGCGGGAACTGGAAGATCGAATCGCCAGCAACGCGGCCAATATCCTTGATGCCTAGCTCATGAATCCTCCCCGGTTCCAGACCAAGACCATTGAGGAAGTCATTGACACACTGATCGACTATCGAGGCAAGACGCCAGAGAAGGCACCCAGCGGTGTGAAGCTCATTACCGCCAAAGTCATCAAGGGTGGCCGGATACAAGACGACAACCATGAGTTCATCGCCGAGGAAGACTACGAAGGGTGGATGCGGCGCGGTTTGCCCAGACAGTGGGACATCCTGCTCACGACGGAGGCTCCGCTTGGCGAAGTGGCGCAACTCCGAACCACGGAGCGCGTAGCTCTGGCCCAGCGGGTGATTCTGCTTCGCGGAAATCCAAAGGTGATTGACCAAGGTTATTTTTTCCAAACCGTGAAGTCACCGTTCGTGCAATCTGAGTTGGCGGCACGGGCCACAGGCACGACCGTTCTCGGTATCAAGCAGAGCGAGCTACGTCAGGTTCGCATCCCGCTTTTTCCTTTGCCCACACAGCGGAATATCGCCGCCATCCTCTCCGCCTACGACGACCTGATTGAGAACAACACGCAGCGCATCCAGATTTTGGAGCGGATGGCGCAGGCGCTTTACCGGGAGTGGTTTATTCACTTCCGGTATCCCGGAAGTGAACCCTCAACCCGGCCTGGCGGCCACCCTTCTCCCACTGGGGGAAGGGCTGGGGATGAGGGTGCGCCGCATGTCAAACGCGCCGCCTCCCCGCTCGGCCCGATCCCGCAGGGGTGGAAGGTGGTGTCCGTTCCCGAAGCAGTCTTCGTGAACCCCAAGACCACCGTGCCGAGAGACGGGGAGAAACCGTTCGTGCCCATGACCAGCCTGTCGAACGGCTCAATGCTCATCGGCGACATTGAATCTCGCGAAGGGAACAGTGGTTCAAAGTTCATGAATGGCGACACGCTGTTCGCCCGCATCACGCCCTGCCTTGAGAACGGCAAGACCGCCTTTGTCCAATTCCTGCCGTCCGAAGACGACGTGGCCTTTGGGTCCACCGAGTTCATCGTGCTTCGTGCGCGGACTGTGACACCAGAGTACGTTTATTGCCTTGCGCGTTCAGATGAGTTTCGGGGCAACGCCATTAAGAGCATGTCTGGCGCGACCGGGCGGCAGCGGGTGCAGGAAGCCTGCTTTGAAAAGTTACTGATTGCGCAGCCGGGTGAACGTGAGCTTGCCGCGTTTACAGAAGTCGCCCGCCCCATGTTCAAGTTGATTCACTGCCTCGCGACCAAGAATACCAACCTCCGCCGTACCCGCGACCTGCTGCTGCCCAAGCTGATTTCCGGCGCGTTGGACGTGTCGAAGCTGGACCTCGAAGCCGCATGAGCGCCGCTGCCGCCGGTCTGGTGATTGCTCTGGCCTCCTCCGGCAGGCAAGCGGTGGTCGTCGGCGAGGATTGCCTTCAGAAGCCCGGACAAAGAAGTAGACATGAACGGCGACAAGAATCTGGATTATCTGCTGCAAGTGGTTTATTGTCAGTCGTGAAACTGGACGGTAAACTGGACATTTATGCGGACATTTGAGCGGACACATCCTTGGATTTCCTTCCGATGCGACCTCGGCAAGGCGGGGGCGGAGCTTTGGCTGGCACTGGGGGAGGCGTCGTCGAAGTGCGAGCACATTTGCCGTGTGCCTCTGCGTCCAGCCACCGCGCAGGCCTTGCATCAGCTTTACCTGGCCAAGGGCGCGGCCGCCACGACGGCAATCGAGGGCAACACGCTTTCCGAAGCCGATGTGCTGAAGGCGGTCGAGGGGAAGTTGAGCGTGCCGCCCTCGAAGCGATACTTGAAACAGGAGGTGGAGAACATCATCGCGGCGTGCAACGCCCTGGGCAAACAGGTGGCCGAGGGAACACAGCCCGTGCTGACGCGGGAGTTGGTCTGTGGCTACAACCAGCAGGTGCTGCATCTGCTGCCGCCGGAAGCGAATGAAGTGCCGGGCCAGATTCGCACACATTCGGTCGTCGTCGGGAACGTGTATCGCGGCGCTCCCGCCGAGGATTGCGAGTATTTGCTGGACCGGCTTTGCGAGTGGCTGAACGGGCCGGACTTCGCGCCCCCGGAAGGAAGAGAGGTGGTTTATGCGATCCTTAAGGCGGTGGTAGCGCATTTGTATCTGGCGTGGATTCACCCGTTCGGAAATGGCAATGGCCGCACGGCCCGGTTGCTGGAGTTTCACATCCTGCTGTCCGCGGGCGTGCCGTCGCCGGCGGCGCACTTGTTGAGCAATCACTACAACCAAACCCGCGCGGAGTACTACCGCCAGCTTGATCACGCGAGCAAATCGGGCGGCGACATCGTCCCGTTCATTGGCTACGCGGTGCGGGGCTTCGTGGACGGCTTGCGGGAACAACTTGAGAAGATATGGACCCAGCAATGGGACGTCGTCTGGGAGAATTACGTCCACGATCTATTCCGGGCGAAGAACAGTCCAACGGACACGCGCCAGCGTCACATCGCGCTCGATCTCGGCGGAAAAGATGATTGGGCTGAAGTTGGGACCATCGCGGAGTTGACTCCACGCCTGGCCAAAGCGTATGCGGGCAAGACATCAAAGACAGTGCAGCGGGACTTGAACGCGCTGGTGGAGATGGGGCTGATCATCCGCGACGGCAGGAGGGTGCGGGCGCGGCGCGAAGTCATTCTGGCGTTCCTGCCTTTGCGGAAGAAGCCGGATGGCCCAGCGAAGCCGTAAGGACCGTTTGCCCTCCGTCTATGGACAAAATGACCCCGAATCAGACCAATGTTGTCAAAAGCAGCGCGTGTCAAAAGGAGGCGCGACGACGCAGAGCCTTGAATTTAAAGGGGTTTCAATTTGACCCGAATGAGGGTGAATCAAGCGTCGCGTGTTCATTGAATTGGGTCATTGCCGAAGCATGAGCGCCAAGCCCTACTCCGAAGACACGTTGGTCGAGCAACCTGCCATCGAGCTTCTCGCCGGGCTGGGCTGGCAGACAGTCAGCGCCTTTCACGAAGTTTTTGGTGGCGCTGACCCCTCATCCCCGACCCTTCTCCCAGTGGGAGAAGGGAGCAGGGTTGAGGGTGCGCCCAACCCCTCTCCCGCTGGGAGAGGGGACAGGGGTGAGGGTGCGATCAGCTTGGGCCGCGAGAGCGCGGGCGAAGTCGTATTGCTGCGGCATTTGGTCCCGGCGTTGAAGAAGCTGAACCCAAAAGCGCCGCCGGAGGCGATTGATGCCGCTGTAAACGAATTGACCCGCGACCGCAGCGTGATGTCGCTGGCCGCCGCCAACCGGGAGGTTTATGCGCTGCTCAAGAACGGAGTAAAGGTCGAAATCCGCAACCCGGACGGCGAGTTGGTGCCGGAGCGGATCAGGGTCGTTGACTGGGATACCCCGGCGAACAACCACTTCCTGCTGGTGTCGCAGTTGTGGGTAACGGGCGACATGTACAAGCGCCGCCCGGACTTGGTCGGTTTCATCAACGGCCTGCCGCTGGTGGTCAGTGAGTTCAAGGCGGTCACGGAGCGCGTGGAGGCGGCGTTCAAGGACAACATCCGCGACTACCGGCAGACCATTCCCCAGGTGTTCGTTTACAATGGCCTGATCCTCGTCTCCAACGGCGTTGAGGGCAAGATGGGCAGCGTGACGGCGGCGTGGGAGCATTACTGCGACTGGAAGTACCTGCGCGAACCGCACGCAGCAACAAGCGGCGCGCAGGCCCTCACCCCCGTCCCCTCTCCCAGTGGGAGAGGGGTGGCCGAAGGCCGGGGTGAGGGTGCGACCCGCTTGGAAACCTTGGTCAAGGGCACGTGCGACAAGACCCGGCTGCTGGACTTGGTGGAAAACTTCACGTTGTTCGAGGAAAAGGGCGGCAAGATCAGGAAGGTCGTGGCCAAGAACCATCAGTACCTCGGTGTCAACAACGCCATCAGTGCCCTAATGGCGACCCTCACCCCCCCCCACACCCCGCGGGAGAGGGAGAAGAGATCGCAGTATCGGGGTGGGTTTCAGTTCTCCGGGCTTGTCGAGCGGGCGCGGGAACTGCGCAAGAAGCAAACACTGGCGGAGGATGTCCTGTGGGAGCTGCTACGAGACCGGCGCTTCCTCGGATTGAAGTTCCGGCGTCAGCACCAATTCGGTGATTATCTCACCGACTTCTACTGTCACGAGGCCAAACTGGTAGTCGAAACCGATGGCGACATTCACTCGACAACCGCAGTCCAGAAGAAAGACCACAAGCGCGATGCCTACCTGAAATCGCTCGGTTTGGAGGTCGCTCGCTTTCCCAATGAGCTCGTGCTTGAGCAGCCGGAGAATGTTCTGGAACAAATCGCCGCCGTTCTTCCCTCTCCCCGTGGGAGAGGGATTGAGGGTGAGGGTAAGACGCACACGAAGTTGGGCGTCTTTTGGCAGACGCAGGGCAGCGGTAAGAGCTACTCCATGGTGTTCTTCTCGCAGAAGGTGCTGCGGAAGATTCCGGGCAACTGGACCTTCGTGGGCGTCACCGACCGGAACGAGTTGGACGATCAGCTTTACAAGAATTTCGCCAGCGTGGGCGCGGTCACGGAGCCGGAGGACCGGGTGCGGGCTACGAGCGCAGAGCACCTGAAGCAGTTGTTGACCGAGGATCACCGCTACGTGTTCACGTTGATCCAGAAGTTCAGGACCGAGAAGGGCCAGCGGTTTCCCAAGTTGTCGAACCGGGACGACATCATCGTGATGACGGATGAGGCGCACCGCACGCAGTACGACATTTTCGCCATGAACATGCGCGATGCGCTGCCCAAGGCCGCGTTCATCGGGTTCACCGGCACGCCGTTGATCGCGGGCGAGGAAAAGACCAAGGAGGTCTTCGGCGATTACGTCAGTGTATACGATTTCAAGCAGTCGGTGGACGACGGCGCGACGGTCCCGCTTTTCTACGAAAACCGCATCCCTGAGCTTCAACTGACCAACGAGCAGTTGAACGAGGACATCTACCGGGTGATCGAAGACGCGGAACTGGACGATGAGCAGCAGCGAAAGCTGGAGCGGGTTCTGGGCAAGCAATACCACCTGATTACCCGCGAGGAACGGCTGGACAAGATCGCGGCGGACATCGTGCGGCACTTCACCGGGCGCGGGTTCAAGGGAAAGGCGATGGTGGTCTGCATCGACAAGCTGACGGCGGTGCGGATGTACGACAAGGTGAAGGCGGCGTGGGCGGCGCACGAGGTCGAACTGAAGAAGTCGCTGGCCAAGGCCACGCCGGAGGAACAGGACGCGATCCTCGACACGTTGAATTGGATGAAGACCACCGACATGGCGGTGGTGTTGTCGCAGGCGCAGAACGAGGTCGCCGATTTCAAGGCCAAGGGCTTGGACATCACGCCGCATCGGCAGCGCATGGTGAAGGAGGACTTGGAAACCAAGTTCAAAGACCCGGACGACCCCTTCCGGCTGGTGTTCGTGTGCGCGATGTGGATGACCGGGTTCGACGTGCCCAGTTGCTCGACCATCTACCTCGACAAGCCGCTGCGGAACCACACGTTGATGCAGACCATCGCCCGCGCCAACCGGGTGTTCGGCGAGAAGGTGAACGGCCTGATCGTGGATTACGTGGGCGTATTCCGTGATTTGCAGAAGGCGCTGGCCATTTACGCCGGTGGCGGCGCGGGTGGCGGTGGCGGGCCGACGCCGGTCGAGAAAAAGGCCGAACTGATCGCCATGCTCAAGAAGGCCATCGCCGAGACGGTGGACTTTTGCAGGGAGCGCGGGGTGGGCGTGGACGTAATCCTCCAGACCAAGGCGCTGGAACGCGTGAAAGCCCTTCAGGACGCGCGGGAGGCCATTCTGGTGTCGGATGATTCCAAGCGCCAGTTCCTCGCGTTGGCGGGGCGTACCACGGTCGTATACCGGGCGATCCTGCCGGATACGGCGGCCAGCCAGTTTGCGCCGCATTGCGCCCTGTTCATGACTCTGGCGGACATGATCCGGGCGTTGCAGCCGCCAGTGGACATCTCCGGGGTGATGCAGCAGATCGAAGGCGTGCTGGACAAATCGGTCGGGACCAGCGGCTACACGATCAAGGAGGACGCCAAGCCGCTGGACCTGAGCCGGATTGATTTCGATGCGTTGCGGAAGTTTTTCAAGAAGGCCCACAAGCGGGCGGAGATCGAGCGGCTCCGGGCGGCGATCACGGCCAAGCTACAGGCCATGCTGGCCCAGAACCGGACGCGGATTGATTTCTTGGAAAAGTGTCAACAGTTGATTGATGAGTACAACGCCGGGTCCGCGAACGTGGAGGCGATCTTCGAGGAACTGCTCCAGTTTGCCAAAAAGCTGAATGAGGAAGAACAGCGCCACGTGCGGGAGCAGATGACGGAGGAAGAACTGGCGATCTTCGACATCCTGACCAAGCCCCGCGTGGACATCACGGCCAAGGAAGAAAAGCAGGTCAAGAAGGTCGCCAAGGACATGCTCCAGACCTTGAAGGCCAAGGCGCTGGTGCTCGACTGGCGCAAGCGGCAGCAGACGCGGGCGGCGGTGAGGCTGTGCATCGAGGAATGGTTGGACAAGCTCCCGCCGGTGTATACATCCACCATCTACCAGACCAAGTGCGACGCGGTGTACCAGCATGTGTATGACATGTACACGGGCGGGGTGGCGGGTTAAGCGTGGTGCCGAGGAAGCGCCGGACGCTCAAGTCGCTCCGCTCCCGGCGGCAGCCAGACCACCACAACGTCTACGTTGTCCTGCTCGATCCCGCCGTCGCCAAGCTCAGGAAAGTACGGGCCGAAAACCCAGATCGCGGTCCCAAGAAGCCCTGCGTGTATGTCGGCATGACCGGCCTGACGGCAGAGGAACGCTTCGCCAACCACAAGGCCGGGATTAAGGATGCGCCGTTGGTAAAGCGGTATGGCATCCGCCTGCTGCCGGAGTTGTACGAGCACCTGAACCCCATGCCGTTCGAGGCCGCAGCCCAGATGGAGAAAGACTTGGCGGAAGACCTGCGCCGGGTGGGCTACACGGTCACCGGTGGACATTGACGAATTACCCGGCACGGTGCGTTGTAAACGGAAGCAGGATAGTGGTAGAGTGCGACGTGCAGCAGCCGCTCCATGAAGTGGATAATGTGGACCCGAAGGAGTACGCGCTCAAGGTCGTCACCCCGTACTGGCTGGGCAGCTTTGAGGACCGCGTGCGCTGCGCACTGTCGCGGGCGGGTTTCGAGATCGAGCGGCTGATAATCAACCCCGACGATTCGATGGCGACGTTTTGGGTGCGCCCCTCGCAGCCGCTGGCTCACTTTCAAAGTCTGGACGCTGCCCGCGTCGCTTTGCAGGCAGCCCTGACCAACGCAGACTGTCCATGCGGTGAGCAGGAATTGGCGCTCGACGTTGAGGGTGATCGGTGGAACGGAGCCTACTGCCCGCCGATGCCAGAGGACGACGTTGACCCGGCAGCTTACCTGAACGCTTTGCCGCCGTACGCCTGACTCCAGCCACCATTACAGTCGGTCATTCCTGCGTTGTAAATAGCCGCCCATAGGGCTGAGGATGCCATAGAACCGGCGTCTCATAAAACGTCCGTTTGATTGTATACGCCGACCCCACCGGCGAC
>JAXDCU010000104.1:0-5480 GCA_034677645.1 Verrucomicrobiia bacterium | reverse complement strand
CAAACCGATCTCGCCCTCGGCTACTTCGACGCCGGTCTCCGGCGAGAGAATCCGCGTCCGTGCCCACGGCGGGAATCGGAAAAGCCGGCATCCGCCAACCTGGGTTTTGGCCGGGGCGAGCCGGTGTTCGCCGCCGGCACATGCCGCGCTCGCCACGGTGTTGTCGTAAGCCTGCGAGCTAAGTTCCGTCATGCCATACTCGGAGACGCAGCAAGGGGAGGGGATGCCAAGGCTCTTCTCGATTGCGCCATACAATTCCTGTTTTGCGAGCACACGCGACCGGCCCTTGTAGCCGCCTGTCTCCATGAGCCGGGATCCGGTTGGGAGCGGGGCGTGCCAGTCGCTCTTGGCCAGCTCCGAGAGGAAGACGGCGCAATGAAGCGCTGTTGTCATTATGCAGACCGGGACACTGTCACGGCGCGCGGTGTCGAGAGCGATCAGGGCCGTTTCAGCGTCCACCGACCATGTGTTGGAATCCGCGAGGCTGCCGGCGAATACGGCTCTCTGGTCTCCAAACTCTCGAACCACGGAGTCTATCATGTGAACGAGAGACGAATGGGGAACCACCGACTTGGGTGGAGTCAACGCGAGCCAGAGTATGTGAGTTTGTGGGTGCTCATCAAAACCCCGGAGCAGATGAACGCGGAACCAAGGTAACAACGACGCTTCATAGACGCGCAGAGACCTGGTGTTGTGGTAATGCTTACTTGGCTGACCGCAAGTTGTGCCGCTGGAATGGAAAACCGTCGTGCGTTCTTCCGGACTGATGCTCGTGATCTGCTGTTGTTTAAACATCGATGTTGGCACCGATGGGATTTGTGACCAGTGGTTGACTGACGCCACATCGACTCCGCGGGCTTCGCACCAGTGTCGGTAGTCAGCCACATGGGCATGCTGGAGGGCGAAAAGATCAAGGGCAAGCCGATCGAACTCCTCCTGGTTGTCGCTGGCGGCTGTGGTCTTTGAAGCGCCAGACGCCCGACAATTGCGGCCAATGAACTCGCGCAGGTGCGCCTCAAATGCTCCAAATGTGTTTGTGTTCATGCGGTTTTTGTTCGGCCCGCCAATCGGGCGCGGGGCTGGTTTTCCGCCACAGCCCTTTGAGAGATTAGCTTGGGCGCGGCGGACCGCAAGGCCTGAACGGCGACCAAATGCTGGCCTGAGCTCATAACGAATGGCCAAGGCGATGGTCGATCGAGACCATTTGCCGTCTTTCGTGAACTTCCACGGCTTCGCGGTGAGATGCCGAGGGGATTGGGCGCGACGTTGACTACTTGAAAGAGCTCGTTGAGTGAAGTAATGTTTGCCAATTGATCGGCGTGAACGAGATTTCCGCCACTATTCACTTTGGGCGTGGGCCCCGATCCGGGGGTGCGCGAGAGCATGCATCGGAAGCATGTTGGACCCCCAACACCGATGTTTATCTCAGTGAGACAGGCTTGGTCATCAAGGTCGAATTGGCTGGGATGAACCGGGAGGACCTCGAACTGACGGTGGACGGCAATCGACTGCATATCAGTGGTTTCCGACATGACATGTACAGACCGTCGCAATGTCGGTTCGTCGTGATGGAAATCAACTACGGCCATTTCGAAAGCTACATTGACCTGCCGCCCGGCTATGACCTGGGCGCGGCCAAGGCATCTTACCAGAACGGTTTTCTGCGGATCGACGTGCCTCTCCTCACGGTCAGTCCATCGAACCCATTCTCAGTGCCGGTTGCGTGATTATTCCGTGAACTTTTTTGCGGTTCACGGCATCTAATGGTGAGAACGGCCGGCCCATGAAATCCCTGGACACGGAATTCATAAGCATCGGAAGTGCCCAGAACGGAGGACAGGATACTCCGGCGCCACGGCCATCCGGCAAGACTCTACCGGAGGTTTTGCCGATTCTTGGCCTGTCGGACATCGTTGTTTTTCCAGGCATGATCGTGCCGCTGTTAGTGTCGAGCGCGCGCAGCCTTAGACTTATCGATCATGTCGTGGCTGGCAACCGGTTCGTCGGACTGGTTCTCCAAAAGGAGCCAGACCTCGAAGACCCCGCGCCTGATCATCTCTATAGCGTGGGGTGCGCGGCCCGCGTGGTGCGGATGCTCAAGTTTCCCGACAACACCGTTCGTGTGTTGGTCGAGGGACTGCGCCGCATCCGGATAGTCGCATACGAGGATAGGGAGCCATACCTGCAAGGGCGTTGCGAGGTGCTCAAAGACATCTCCGATCAATCGCTTGAAGTGACCGCCTTTGCGAGGAGCGTGCGAGATCGCTTTTCCGAGGTCATCGATCTTTCTCCGGCTCTGGTTGAACAGGTGAAGGTAGCCGCGCTCAACACCGAAGAGCCGGGCGGCCTGGCTGACCTTGTCGCCGCGAATCTCAACTTAAGTCTCGAGGAACGCCAGCGACTTCTCGAAACCGAGGGCGTCAAGGAACGTCTCAAACGCCTGCTCCCATTGCTCGGGCGCGAACTCGAAGTGCTTCAGCTGGGCTCGAAAATCCAAAAGGAAGTCACTTCCTCGATGTCCAAGACCCAGCGCGACTATTTCCTGCGAGAGCAATTGCGCGCGATCCAGCGCGAGCTTGGCGAGGGAGAGGGCAACACCGAGATTGCCAGCGTCGAGGAACAGATCAACAAAGCCGACTTGCCGGCCGAACCGCACAAGGTGGCCCAGCGCGAGCTGGACAGACTCCGTCAAATTCCTCCGTCGGTGGCCGAGTATACTGTTCTGCGAAACTACCTCGACTGGCTTGTCAATCTGCCGTGGGCGAAGTCGAGCAGTGACAAGCTCGACATCGCCGAGGCTGAGCGCATTCTCGATAGACAACATTACGGGCTGACCAAGGTGAAGGAGCGTTTGATCGAATACCTGGCTGTTCTAAAACTCAAAGGCCAAATCCGCGGGCCGATCCTTTGCCTGGTTGGCGCGCCGGGTGTTGGCAAGACTTCACTGGCTCGCGGCGTGGCCGAGGCGCTGGGCAGGAAATTCGTCCGGATCGCCCTCGGCGGTATGCGTGACGAGGCGGAAATCCGCGGTCACCGCCGCACTTATGTGGGCGCGTTGCCAGGCCGCATACTTCAGAACCTTCGACGCGCCGAAACCAACAACCCCGTGCTGCTTCTTGACGAGCTGGACAAGGTCGGCTCCGATTTTCGTGGAGACCCCGCTGCTGCGCTACTCGAGGTGCTCGACCCCGAGCAGAATCGCGCGTTTGTTGACCACTACCTCGATTTGCCGTTCGATCTCTCACGTGTGCTGTTCATCACGACCGCCAACTGGCTCGACCCAGTGCATCCGGCGTTGCGCGACCGGCTCGAGGTAATCGAAATCCCAAGCTACACGCTCGAAGAGAAAGTCCAAATCGCCCGCCGCCATCTTGTGCCTCGGCAATGGGTCGAGCACGGATTGACGCCAAAGTCATTCCGCATTCCAGAAACGACACTGCGCCATCTCATCCGGTACTACACGCGCGAGGCCGGAGTTCGCCAGCTTGACCGCGAATTGGCCGCGCTCATGCGCAAAATGGCCCGGCGCGCTTCCACCGCGCGTGTTTATCGCCCGCCGAACGCGATCCGGCCGCGCGATCTCGATGACTTGCTCGGTCCCGCCCGATTCCTCCCCGAACGGGCTGAACGAAAGGTCGAATGCGGCATCGCCACCGGTCTCGCGTGGACGCCGATTGGCGGCGAGATTATGTTTGTCGAAGCCACGCGGATGCCCGGCTCGGGTAAGCTGACACTCACAGGCTCGTTGGGTGAGGTGATGAAAGAAAGCGCGCAAACCGCTTTGAGCTATCTCCGAAGCCAGACGCATGAGCTCGGATTGCCAGACCTGGAGATTGACAAACACGAAATCCACGTTCACGTCCCGGCAGGCGCAACCCCCAAAGAGGGTCCAAGCGCCGGGCTTGCCCTTGTGGCTGCCCTCGCTTCTCTGCTGTCCAGCCGCCCCATTCGTCCAGACACTGCCATGACCGGAGAGATCAGTCTGCGTGGACGGGTTCTCCCGGTGGGCGGTATCAAGGAGAAAGCCCTCGCCGCTGCGCGGGCGGGCCTCAAACAGGTCATATTTCCGGCGTCAAATCGCAAGGATTGGAGTGAGGTTCCCAGGGAGGTCCAATCCAAACTTGCGGTCCGATTCGTGGACCGGATTTCCGACGCGCTACGCCTGGCGCTTGGTGGTGCCTGGCGAACCGGTTCTGGTGGCAATGGCCAGCAACCAGCCAGCGTCAAACAAGCAAGAACGCGTCGTCCACGCAAAACCCCCAGTCACCAGCGAACTTCTTGATGAAAGCAAGCTTCGTTCTCGCAATCGGTCTGGGCATGCTCGTGCCTTGCTATGACGCGACTGCCGCCGAAAGCCACGTTTTGACCGAGGAGCGCGGATTGGCGCTGGCGACTGAGTTGCGGACGCAGAAACCGGCCGAGACTTTCACGAGCTCAGGCATGCTTCGGTCACGCGACTCAAACGGGCGATGGCGCGCCCAGATTCCAGTCCAACTCGAGGTCAAGATTGGCGTCGACTCCTGGCAAAGCGTCTACCGTGCTCTTGACGCCAAAGGCGCCCTCATCGAGACGCTCGTGGTCACGCACTATGAGTCCTCACCGAACCGGTACGAGCACTGGCAGCGTCCCAATTCATCAAACAAGAGCGCCGTGGACGGCGTTCTGACAGGCGAGGCCGCGGCCGTGCCGTTCGCTGAGTCGGACTTCTGGTTATCCGATTTGGGTCTCGAGTTCCTGCACTGGCCAGGTCAGCGACTCGCTGGACATGAAATGCGGAAAGGGCGGGCTTGTTACATTCTCGAAAGCGTCAATCCCAGTCAAAGAGGTTCGGCGTACGCCCGTGTGCGTTCCTGGGTGGACACGGAACATCGCGGCATTTTGCGCGCCGAGGCCTACGATTCGAGCAACAAGCTCGTTAAGGAGTTCTCCGTCGGCAGTTTCAAAAAAGTCGATGGAAAGTGGCAGCTCAAATCGATGGAAATCCGGGACGAGCGCACTGATGCGCGGACACGACTCGAGTTCGACCTCGAGTTCGAGGAACGATAGACCATCCTACAACGCCGAACTGCTATCCCCGAGAATCTCCGCGGATTGCGCAAACTCTTCGCCATTCAAGAAGCTCTCCGTTGCGACAGCTGTTGCCAACTTTCCGAATGGTCATCCCTCGGGCGACGAAGTCGTCTATACAGCGCGGCGCGGGAGAGGCGTTCCCATGCAACGCCAGCGTTCCCTTCGGCAACACCGTTCGGTTGCAGCCGCTCCGCGCGGCGGCTTTGCGGGGACGCGCGTTTGCCGAGAGACGAACTTGACCTGACGGTGTCCGTGGTTCGGGTGTCAATCCATCGACGGCGCTAGACGTCGCAGATTTCGATCGCTTGTCTCAAGGAAGCCAGTGGATCGGGACGCTTGGGGACGAATTCCTGCCCAACGAATCCTTTGTAGCCAGTGGCGACGATCGCTTGCATCACGGCCGGGTAATT
>JAXDCU010000103.1:0-5134 GCA_034677645.1 Verrucomicrobiia bacterium | reverse complement strand
CGCGCTTACGTGTGACGCCGCTACAAAACCCCCCTTGGGGGTTTTGCCCGGCGGCGACGGGGGCGCCCAACGACGGCTCGTGGGATTATGTGCTCGGACACAGCGGCGACGCCCGCACCGCGAAGCTTGCGTTCGATCCAGGATCGGGTTGCGGCTACTCGACACACGCATTCGCCCACGCGGCGTTGGTGTGCGAGACGGTAGCCGGCATGCCCTACGACAAGTTCGCCGTCGAGGCATTGTTCAAACCTCTCGGAATCGAACATTGGTGGTTCCAGCGCTATGACGGGGGCGAGCGAATTGGGCGGCATCCATCACACGGTCTTGGAATGCCAGCGCGTGATCTGGCGCGCATCGCTTACTGCATGATGCGCGGCGGGCGCTGGGCGGATAAGCAGGTGATCCCGAAGTGGTTTGTCGAGGAAACCAGCGCGCCCACGCACAATGTCACAACTCCGGAGATGCGATGGAGACTCGACCCGCGAGTCTTCTCACATGGCTGGGAGCTGCCCTCGCGCCACAACCCTGAGAGCGGTCGCCGTGGCGATGGCATTCCCTCCGATGCGCGCAGCAAGCCGGGCTCAGGCGGCCAACTCATTGCGTTCGTGCCGAGCCTGGACCTGGTGATCGCGCGTCAGACGGGTAGCAGCGGCGACTGGGAATATGAGGAATACCTGCGCCGGGCGTGTGAGGCAGTGTTGCCGAGCGGTCCTTAACGAAACTCTTGAGCCTTAACACTATCGGCGGTCGTTTCACAAAGCCCAGATGTCGGTCTCTCATAGCTTTTGTCGAGCTGCGATCGAATCCGGGTTTGTTTTCGTCCCTTGCTCCACAGCGGTGGCAAGATGATAGACTTGGGATCGTTAATTGGGCCTGGCAGTCGCGCAACTGGCATCAACAACCGCGGCGAGATTGTGAGGTACTCCGTGCGTTCTGGCACGGACCACGCCTTTCTCTACCAGGACTAAGTCATGAGGAATCTGAACGACTGCATCATCATAGGTGGATTCGCCTGGACGCTAAGTCGGGAACGCTAATGGCCAGTCGGTCCTGCCAGAAGGCTCACCTGCCTGCTTACGGACAGCTGCCGCACAGCCGGAAGAACATCGTCCGCTGCGGTTGCGCGATCACGACGCACTTAGAGCCGTCGGGCCGCGTTTGGATCGGACCGGCCCAGTCCTGCCAAGAGACTGTTGCACCCAGTTCGCGCGTGAATTGCAGCGCACAGTGCCGGCCCGTTTCCTGCCAGCACACTTCAACTTCACAGGTTCCCGCCGCGCCGGCAACCTGGACGAGCGAGATCGTGAGCCGGGGACAGCCTGGATTGGGGATGTGATGGGCCACGGTGAGCAAGATGCCCGTCGGACGCCCGAGCTTGTCGTACAATTCCACGGGCTCGACCCCGCCGTACAAATCCCCCGGCGCCGGCGGCTTGTGGGAGATCACGCCCGCCATATGCTTGGGCTGGCGCGTGTAGAACGTCTGCCCAGCCACCTCAATCTCCAAGAAGACGTCAAAGAAACTCTCGGCCGTGCCCCCAGCGGTGAACGGTGGCAGGTCCATCCGACCAGGCGTGTTGTTGGCCGTTTCCTCCATCTCGCCCAGGCTTTGGAGGGTCGTATTCAAACCCACGCGCACCGGACCTAGCGTCGGACTCAGGCCTCCGAGGCTTAGCTCGATGAGTTCGGTGCGCACTTCATCGCGCCCGTCCCCGTCGTTGTCCATCGCATCGCCTTGCTCGGTGCCCTCAAAGTAAACCGCCACCGTGGTCGGACCGCTGACTGTCACAGTCTGGCTCGATCCGTCCGGCATCATCAGCGTCAGATCACCCAGAGTGTGATCGAACCGGTCGATCTCCACCGGCGGATTGGGCCAGTGCCGGGTCGCGCACAGTGAATACCCGCTGGCTGTGCCGTCGGCCAGACACAACGGGACTTTGTTCGGGCTCTCGTACACTGTTCCCGGCCCCGGCGGCTTGTGGGAGATCATGCTGCACATTCGCTTGGGCTGCGTGTTGCGCAACACGAATGGTCCGTTAGGCGTCTGCGCCACAATCTCCACGTAAAGATCGAAACAACTGTCCGCAGACCCGCTGGCTGTAAAGGGCGGCACGTCCAGAATCCCTGGCGTCAAGTTCGCCTGCTCAGTGATGCAACCCTCACTGGGAATCCGCGGATTCAACCGCGCCTGAGTCGGCCCCAGGCTACTCAGTCCGTTCAGGTCGAGTTGCACGATGTGTGTAATCGCCCGGTCTAATCCATCAGCTACTTGCGTTGTCTCTCCATTGGGCCCAACGTCCACGACCACCGTCGTCGGCCCCAGAACAGCAACGGTCTCCGAACTTCCGTCCGTGCACAGCTCGATAATTGTCGATGTCCGCGGAAAATGATCGGTCTCACCGAGGTTTTGGACCGTGACGTCAAAGCTACAGATTCGGGTGTTCTTACCTGGATAGAGGTTGTCGCCAAGTGTTGTGTAACCGCGTCCGAGGCTCACCTTGTAGCTCTCGGCCGCGTCCGTGGCGTATATGCAGAAAGGCAGAGCGGAAAACAGCACTAGCTCGGCAAGTGATCTGAGTGTTTTCATAAGTGACAGGAGTGAAATTGTTCTGCGTGTGCCATCAGAAAGAATCCACCAGGCTTCCGGACTCGCCACAGCCCCATCTGAGGCTAAAAACCACCTTCACGCTGTATGTCCCATTCCATAGGCCAGCGTTTCGTCCTGGAACGACTATAGGAGAGCACATACGCCACAAGCGCCAGGCAGGTCAAGACTTGATTCGGCGACAGATTTGATTGCGCGAGTGCGCGGATAACGGATGCTCCACAGGCATGATTTGTTTGGAGGCAGTGGTAGGCCAGGAGACCGGTCCCCAATGAGAGTAGCGCCGCTGATGACCGAAGCTTTGAGCCTCAGCTCTCGGTCAAATCAGTGTCGGTCAAATCAGTCGGTCCATAACAACTCGCGCAGGGCATCGTGCACGTTGGCACCGCTCGCCAGCACTTGCCAACGCGTGGGTTCCAATTCCTCGACGGTGGCTCGACCCCCAGCTTCCGTCAGAAGAGCCAACCCAGCGGCAATGTCCCACGTCCTAAGTCCGCGCTCGTAAAAAGCTCCCAATCGACCCGCGGCTACGTTAGCCAGGTCGTATCCGGCTGCTCCGAAGCATCGCAGCTTGCGGACTCTCTCGGCCAGCGAAACTGAAGCCTGCGCCATTTCGTCGCCCAGTTGTGCACTCTTGCCGAAGCCGAGGCATACGGCGACGTCGGCCAAATCACGTGAAACGGTTGCGTGGACGGGTTTGCCGTTGCAGGTCGCACCGCGTCCGTGAACCGCGACGAATAGCTCGTCCGTTGGCGGCGCGTACACCACGCCCACAATCGGCTCGCCGAGGCCCGTGTTGGCAGCGCCGCGGCGATAGCAGGCCACCGACACGTCGTAGTAAGGCAAGCCGTAGTAGTAGTTCACCGTTCCGTCCAAAGGATCGACATGCCATGTGTACTCGCCATTGTTGTCGCTCGCGCCGCTCTCCTCGGCCAGGACCGCGTGATGGGGAAACTCGCGGCGGATAACGCCGAGTATGGTTTCCTCGCATTGGAGATCAGCCAACAGCTTGATGTCACGGGCTTCCTCCGCGTGGACGACCTTCGGGCCATTGCGTAATCTCAATAGAATCGCGCCGGCTGCCCGCGCCGACTCGATTGCCGTCTTCCGTATTCGATCGAGATGTTCGTTGGGAGTCATGTCTGTCTTGCGCGGGGTAGTGCGCATCCATAGCTCGACTTACGGCAAGAGCTTGACGCGGTAGAATCGAAGTGGATCGATCGCGGGCGTGGGATCGACAAGGCTGACCAGATCGGTTGCCGTGTTGGTCAGCCATGCCGTTTGCCAGGCCACGAGATTCGTGGAGGTTTTCAGGGCGTTGAGCTGGTGTGACACGCTTTGTATGCGGCGGCTGATTCGGTCTCGCAACGATTCCACGGCCGAATCATGTCGAGCCGCGGCATCGGGACTGTACGCAGCCAGGGTGGGACGGATGCGCTGAGATAGTTCCCGCAGACGGTCAATCAGCGGTTGTTCCTGGAATAAAGTGGCGTGGAGTGCGCCAATACGTTCCAAGTAGAGCCGGTCTCCATCGGGTGTCGAGAGCACCGCGCGCGCGACCAGGCTCTCCGTCTTAAGCCGAATCGGGCTCTCGGGTGGACACGCGCCTTTCGGGACGTCGAACAACTGGTCCATGCCGTGCGGCATAAAGACCATTCTGTCCGTGGTCAGATCGTGGAAGAGGCGGTAATTATTGCGATTCATAGCATAGCCGTCCCAGTGGCACATGAGATTCTCCAAGGCGAGGAATGACATGAATCGATCGATGTCCAAAACGCCGCTCAGACGTTCCCAGCGTTTGGCCGCGTCGGGCTCCGATGCTGCGGCGATGAGTCGTTTGAGGTCCGATCGGTCGTCCGGCGCGTCGCCCGAATTGACTTCCAGGTCAGGATTCACGTCCTGACAAAAACCGCCGTCGTACAGATTGCCTCTGACATCGGTGAAATAGCTGCGAAGGAACTCCTTGTTGTACCCCTCGGTGAGCACGTACAGGCCCTTGTCATTGCCGTTGATCAGGACGGTAGCGAAATCGGCGGCCGGCACGGGCACACCCGCGGCGTCGAATAACTCGCGTCCGAGAGCCTCGCACAGATACGACGGGTCCTGTACGGAGTTGTTGAGTGAGATTTTCGAGTACCCGTGGAACGTCTGCCGGCGCGCGTGTTTGGCGAAGCTTAGTGTAAGTCCCGGTTTGTCGCCGAATCGCCGAAAACTCCCCGCCGCGCCTTTGAGGTGGATGGCCACATTCGTATATATGCCGCTGCCCTCGCGAACTGCGGCCCGCACTTCCGGACGCCTTTGCGGACGGCCGTTCCATCCACGCCAGACATAACGATCGAGTTTGCGTGCGTCTGAGGCCGTAGTGTCGATGTGAATTCGCAACAGTTCCGTTGGAAGCTCCGACACTGGTTGTTCGATCAAGGTGTGGGGATACCGGAACATCGCCTGTTGCTGTTGGCGGACCACCCAGACAACCAGGGCTCCGAATTCGATAACGGCGGGGACCACCACGAAATGCGCGAACAACAAC
>JAXDCU010000102.1:0-7258 GCA_034677645.1 Verrucomicrobiia bacterium | reverse complement strand
GGTGCTCTGGAGGAGTCGACTGGCTGCCCGCGGATGAACCTCTGACGCATGGCGTGCCGAGTCGGAACTTGCGAGTCGTCCGTGCACGCTGGACCGGCTCAGCGTGGCGGCTGCGGCTCGAAGGACTGCCAGGGCGCGATTATCCGGTCGACTTCTTCACCGATCGCTCCGTGGCCATGGCGACGAACACCAGGCGGATCAGCCGGCACAAAGCAGGACCGCGCGTTGTGTTCGCTGCCCCGACAAACGCCGCGACTAATGCGGCAGGATTCGTGGCCTGGGACGCCGAAGTGCGGTTCCGTTGAAACCCACGGCAGCGGCGCTAGCGGGTCACTCTCAGCGGCCGTTCAGGATGGATTCCGCCGTCGTTTTGTCCACGCTCATGATGTACTGAATCCCGCTGACTTGGGCGGCTTCGGGTGTGAGGGCGGCGATGTCGTCGCGGGAGAGGTACTGTGTGGCGAACTTGCGGCTGCCGGCCATCAACTGCCGCAGTCCTTGAGCCAAGCGCTCATAGTAGGTGTAGAGCCCGATTGCGCCCGTGGGAAGCGCTTCGAAGGCGTCATTGCCAAGTTCAGTCCGCAGCGCGCTGGCGGTGACGAAGATGGCGTCGATTGTGTTGCCGAACCGTTCGATGTAGACCGGCACCTGTTGGTCACGGATGGTATTTCCTATGGTCTTGCCAACCATGGCCGCGGCGATGGGCGCCCGAGCCATGCCGATCAGTTTAACGTACGGCGCGCCCAGAGCGAGACCCTTAAAGATTTGATCCTCGAAGGTGAATCCGCCAGCCACGGCCAGAGCGGGCAAAGCCTTGCCTTTGTCAGCCAATTCTCTTGCGTACTGGTAAAGGAGGGAATGCAGATGGACAGGGGGCATCCCCCATTCGTTCATCATGCGCCATGGACTCATTCCAGTGCCCCCGCCAGCGCCGTCAACGGTCAGCAAATCAATCCCGTATTTCGAAGCGAAAGTTATCGCCCTGGCCAAGTCCGCGGGCCGGTATGCCCCTGTCTTGAGAAAGACGTATTTCGCGCCAGCCCGGCGGAGTTGTTCGACACGCTGGGCGAAGGAGTCCTCGGTGAGGATGCCGACACGCGAGTGACGTTCGAATTCCTTGAACGCGCCGTGCTCGAACGCCTTGATGACATTCGGGTCGTCCGGATCGGGCAGGACGATATAACCGCGGTTAGCAAGCAATTGGGCTTTCTTGAGTTCTCGGATTTTCACTTCGCCACCGATGTCCTTTGCGCCCTGTCCCCATTTGAGCTCGACGCATTCCACTCCGAGCTTCTCGATGGCGTATTCCTGGGCGCCGAGCCGGGTGTCCTCGACATTAGCCTGAACGACAATCGCGCCGAAACCGTGTCGCTGGTGTTCCTGGTAGAGTCTGACCCGGCGTTTGAGGTCCGTCGTCTCGACGACCCTGCCGTTCTTGATGACGGCTTCTGGGTCCATTCCCACGACATTCTCGCCGATCGTAAGTCCAGTGCCGGCCAGGGCGGAGCCGATGGCGATGCCTTCCCAGTTGTTCTTGGCGATGTTGGTCGAGCCGATTCCCGGAATGGCCCACGGGTACCGGAACTTGATGCCTTTGTCATGGCCGAATCTCACCGTCAGGTCCACGGCTGGGAATATGGCCTTGTCCGGTTCAGTGAAAGTGCACCGCAGCTGGCAGGCAGGACACACGTACATGCATGCGCCGCACAACCTGCAGACTTCTGATTTCATGTCGAACGGCGTGCCAATGCTCCGAGTCTGGCCGCGACCATGAAAACGAATGGCGCCAGCCATCATCTGCTCAGCGCAGACGCGCACGCATAAACCACACAGAATGCAGTCTTCGTACTCCTGTTTGAACCGCTGCTTGCGAATGCCATGGGCGGATGCGAGGTCTTGGATGACCTTCGATTGCGGACAAGAGGCTAGTAGCAGCTCCAGGACCATCCTCCGCGCACTCAGGACTCGGGTGGATGCGGTTCGGACTTTGAGTCCGGCTTCGGCCGGGTATGTGCAGGACGTAACCAGCTTGGTTTTCGGGCCCGTGCTAATCTCCACAACGCAAAGCCGGCAGGCTCCGTAGGGCGAGAGGCCCTCGCGATGGCAGAGCGTGGGAATGGGCAGACCTAGGAATCTCGCCGCTTCGAGAAGCGTCGTGCCCGCCTCGACCGAGACGGGAATGCCATTGATTGTCAGCGTGATCATGCCAGTTGCTTACCCTCGACCGCGCAACACGATGCCTTGTTATCGCCTGGGGCGGTGAACCGCAAATCGCATCGCAAGCATCGCCGCGCCTCGCGGGCCGCCTGCTGGGGAGTCAACGTCAGTTCGACTTCGGCAAAGTTCCTCTTACGCGCCGCCGCCGGCAGCGCTGGGGGTTCAATCCTCTCCAAGTCCTGGAATTCCTCGCCAGCCGCGGCTGACGGCTCGACATAGACCGATGGAATCCTTCTCTTCGGAATCTCTCGCGCGCTCTCGCCGCGGAGAAAACGATCTATGCTCCACGCCGCTTTCTTGCCGGCGGCGATGGCATCCACCACCGTGTTTGGTCCCGTGACGAGGTCTCCGCCCGCTTGTAAGTTCCAGGATCGACGCGGTCGGTGATGAAGCGTTTCAGGGCCCTGATACCCACCGCCTGTCCGCCACTGCCAGCCAGGGTGCAACGGCTTTCGCACTTCCGATCGCACACGCGCGCGCAAACCGACGGAAAAGGATTGGCGTCGCGGATCACTTGGTATGCGGCCTCGTACTGGCCCTTTTCAACCAATGCCACGTACCGCCACGCTTCAGTTTCCAGCGGGCAGGCCGACTGACAGGGAGCGCCGACCAAATCCCGGCAGACAAATGCGTCGCACTTCTTCTCCCCCACATGCCGCCGGTATTCCTCGGCGAAGCAGTGCAACGTGCTCAACACCGGGTTGGCGGCCGTCTGGCCAAGGCCGCACATCGTTGTATCCTTGACCACCGTGGCCAACTCTTCGAGCAGACCCAGGTGCTCGGCTGTTCCTCTGCCTTTGGTGATATCGTCCAGGATTTCGTAAAGGCGCTGTGTGCCTTTCCGGCACGTGAAGCATTTTCCGCATGATTCGTCCTTTAGGAATTTCATGAAGTACCTGGCGACATCGACCATGCAGGTGTTTTCGTCCATCACGATCATTCCGCCCGATCCCATGATTGAACCGGCGGCTGCCAAGGTGTCATAGTCAATCGGCAGGTCAAACTTCTCGGCCGGGATACAGCCGCCAGACGGGCCACCCGTTTGTACCGCCTTGATCCTGGTTTTGCCGACCGGACCGCCTCCAATGTCATGGACGATTTGCCGGATCGTCGTGCCCATTGGCACCTCGACCAGACCTGTGTTCTTGATCTTGCCCACGAGACTGAAAATCTTGGTCCCGGAATTGTTCCGTGTTCCGGTCTTAGCGTATTCATCGGCCCCGAGCCTGAACAGCAGCGGGATGTTCGCCCACGTTTCCACGTTGTTGATCGCCGTTGGTCTGCCCTCAATTCCCTTGCTCAGGGGATAAGGCGGACGCTGGCGTGGCTCGCCCATCTTCCCCTCGATGGAGCGAATCAACGCCGTCTCTTCGCCGCATACGAACGCTCCCGCGCCCCGAACGACACTGATGTCAAAAGACACTCCGGCGCCGAGGATATTGTCACCCAGGAACCCCAACTGCTTCGCCTGTTTCAAAGCGATTGTCAGGTGCTTGATTGCCAATGGGTACTCGTTCCGCGCATACACGATGCCTTCGGTCGCTCCCGTGCCGCACGCGCCAATGACCATCCCTTCAATAATGCTGTGCGGGTTGCCCTCCAACACGCTCCGGTCCATGTACGCGCCCGGGTCACCTTCGTCGGCGTTGCAGACCAGGAACTTTCCGCCATCACGCGGCTCTTTGGCCAGCATCTCCCACTTCAGGCCAGTTGGAAAACCGCCGCCACCGCGACCGCGTAATCCGGAGCGTTTGACTTCTTGAATCACCCACGCGGGATCGTTTCTGGTCAAAACGCGAGCCAACGAGTCGTAACCGCCTTGCGCGATGTAATCGTGAATGCGGATCGGATCGATCTTCTGGTTCAAGCCGAGTATGTCGCGTTTCTGATGTTTGAAGAACGGGATGTCGTCCCGCCGGTAATAGGTTTCTCCCGAATCCGAGTCGCGATAGAGAAGGTCCTCGACATACTCGCCAGCGAGCGTCGCGGTGATTAGCCGAGCCACATCCTCCGGCTTGACCTGCGCGTAGAAGGCCATCTGGGGTTCCGTGAGCACAAACGGACCCATCTCGCAAAAACCGTGGCAACCGGTCACACGCAGCGACATCTTCCCCACGAGGCTGTCCTTGATGATTCGTCTCTTCACGGCGCGGATGAGCTCGCCGGAGCCGCTGGCCTGGCAGGCCGTGCCCGCGCAAATGACGATCCGCGTCTGGGCCGGGTGAGTTGCATGCGCCAGCAGGCGCCGCATCTCATGCAATTCTCCTATGGAGGACAAGCGCGACATCCGGTTATCGGTATGATGCATGCCCTGCACCCGCTTCATGCAGGGAGCCCGGTGGTTGGGCGGCGGTCACGTCGAGCATGTGCCGGTCGCAGCCGCGGCGGGAACAGAAACTAAACGCGCCGCCGCCTCTGACCTGCAGCGAAAACATTGGCGCGCCGCAGTCCCAACAGTCCGCGTGGCTAGGCAGCCGGACCGCGCAATGGGGACACCGGAACTCGACCACAGAGCCCTCTGGAATACCCAATTCAGTGGCCGCAAGCCGGCTCCCGTAGAGACTCGAAATCCTGACGCAACCGCGACGGTTGCCCATTGCTGCCGCCAACCGGACTGAAGGACAATCGTCGAGCCGAACCCGCTCGTCCCTCAATGAGCGCCCGCAGTGGGGGCAGTCCAATTCTAATTCAAAAGCCGCGTGGGCCACTCCGGCGTGCTCCGCGGCACTCCCTTGCGCGACGTTGTCAATCAGTCCGCTCACGGCGGACTTCTTCACTTTGGAATGGTAGCGTCCATTGATCACTACCACTGGTCCGAGGGCGCACGCGCCGAGGCAATTCACGGTTTCCAGCGAGAATCTCATGTCCACCGTTGTCTGGCCCGTCCTGATTCCCAGTTTGCGTTCAAGTGCCTCGACGACCCGCGGTGCGCCGCGAACGTGGCAGGCGGTGCCGAGGCAGGCACACACAAGGTTCTGGCCTCGAGGCCGCAGACTAAAAGAACGATAAAACGTGGCTACACTGTAGACGTCCTCCAAACCTCGGCCCGTTCTTTCGCTGACCACCCGGAGCGCTGATTCGGGAAGATAGCCGTGTCTGGTCTGGACTTCTCCAAGCACGGCTATCAGGCCACCTCGCTGGTTCCGGTGTTTTTCCACCAGCCCCGCGACGTCCTCTGAGTCCTTTGAACCAGGCACGGGCAGTGCTCCCATTCGACTCGGCTCCGTACGATTCGGCATTCTACCGATACTCCTCGCAATGCCAGACGCCTCCGGCTGTCTTCGACAACGAACAGTCGGCGTGTTCCAGACAATCGGCGCACAAACCAAACAGGCGCGGCGATTCCGAAACCGGCGCACGACTCCGACACCGAGACCAATGCGATTCCGTCCCGCTCCGACTCGGTCGAGTTTCGGCGCACTCAAACAACTCGCAGAGGATCACCGGCCCACCGTGAACCGGCCTGATCGCGCAGTGTTTGGAGTTAACGCACGTCAAGCACAAGCCGTCGAATCTCTCACGTTTCGCCATGGTTCGATCCGTGTTGATGGCGCTACAGCAGTGCAAATGTAATGCCAGAGTCACGCCTCCCAATGCGCCGGCCGCCGACGGCATTGAATCCGCGCGGATAAACGGGGCGGACGTCAATGTCGACGGGCAGAATCAAGCGCTCCACCGGCTTTGAATGAGTGTCGGGAAACCTAACCCGCGCCTCAGGAGTTTGATCGGAGGCGATGCGGAATCTGGGGAATCTTGACTCGTTGGGGAGAAATTCCCCAGTTGGGCGAAATCAGGGACCGAGCGGAATCGGTCCGTGGCCGGTTCATTGGCAGAACGGCGCTACGAGACTGGTTTTCCCCGTTCGCCGAGTTTCTCTCGCAGCGTTTTGCGGTCGATGTCCAGGATATCGGCGGCCCTGGACTTGTTCCCGCCGACACTTGCCAATACGTTGACTATATACTCGCGTTCCACCTCGGCGAGAGTGCGGGTTAGGCTGGCATTGCGCAGCGCCGAAAACCGCATGAGTTGCGGCAGGTCGGCGGCTTCCACCAGCTCGCCATCGTTCATCAGTGCGAGCCGCTGTATGACGTTTTCCAGCTCGCGAACGTTGCCAGGCCAGTTGTAGTGCTGGAGGATTCGAAGCGCTTTCTCGCTAAACCGGAATGGCGGACGGCCGACTTCAGAGGCAAATCGATCCACAAAATGTCGGATCAGATGCGGGATGTCATCTTCCCTGTCTCGCAGAGGTGGGATGTTGATTGCAATGACGTTCAGCCGGTAGAAAAGATCTTCCCGGAAAACGTTCTTTCGGACCAGTTCGGGTAAGTTCCTGTTGGTGGCCGCCAGGATACGGACGTCAACCTTCCGAGCACGCATGGACCCGACCATGCAGACCTCTTTGTCCTGCATCACCCGCAGAAACTTGACCTGCATCGCGAGGCTCATCTCGCTTATCTCATCCAGAAAGATCGTTCCGCCATCCGCCGCGTGAAACAGTCCTGCCCGCGATTCAGTGGCGCCTGTGAACGCGCCCTTGACGTGCCCAAATATCTCGCTTTCGAGCAGGCCCTCCGGGATTCCACCGCAATTGACGGGGACAAACGGCGCCGCCGCGCGTGGCCCCCCGTAGTGAATGGAGCGGGCCGCCAGTTCTTTGCCGGTGCCGCTTTCGCCGGTGATGAGCACGGTTGCGGTCGTGTATGCCGCTCGTTTAATCGCGGCGAAGACCCGGCGCATGGCTTCCGAGCTTCCAAGGAAGCCGCTGTGAATCGGCCCGGCCGGTTCAACGGCAACTCGGCTAGACTCCCGGCATCCCCCTTTCTGAAGGGCTTGGCGCACCGCGGAGAACAGCTCGCGGTCCGTGAACGGCTTGGGCAGAAACTCGTCAGCGCCGGTCTTCATCGCCTCAACCGCTCCGCGGACGGACGGATAACCGGTGATCATCATTACGCCTGTGCCTTTGAAATTCTCGCGCACGTGGCGAACCAAGTCCATCCCACTGACCTTCGGCATCTTGAGATCGGTGATAACCAAATCGACG
>JAXDCU010000101.1:0-5724 GCA_034677645.1 Verrucomicrobiia bacterium | reverse complement strand
GTGGCCGTCACTTTGAAGCCATCGTCGCTGTTCACGGCCATGGCGTACACGCCGGCAGCCGGGAACTCGACATAGGTGATGACCTCACCCGAGAAGTTATCGGTGTAGTGAGTGGCATCACCCAGGCCCGGGATACCTGGAACTGCGGCGTCAGTCGGGAAGGAGCCGACAGCGCCGGCCGGGTCGGCCAAGTTGATCACGCCGGCGATCGGGAACACGCCGTCGACGGCGGTCCAGAGGTCAGCGCAGTTTTCCGTCGTGGCCGATCCCATCCAGTTGATATAGGTCAGGTCACCAGCCAGTTGGGTTTCAGCGCGACTCGATGTGTTGACCAAGGCGGTGGTCTTGGTGCCTTGGTCGGATTGATAGATGCGCGCCACGAACCCGGGTGTGTTCCCCGAACCGGGTGCGGAGGCGGCCTCGATCGGCAGGCTAATGGCGTTCAACACAGCCGCATCGACCGCCGTCCACAACTCGGACCCGTTCAGAGGCGGGTCGCCGTTGGTCGGCACAGACTGGCCCGCGAGGACGGCTTTGACGCCGCCGTTGTCTCCACCGCCGCCTTCCTTATAGAGCAGCTCGATGTAGTAGTCTTTGCCCGCCTCAAGGCCGATGGGCGCCGAGATGTTCTCGCAGTCGCCCGCATCGCAACCGGGACGACGGCCTTCAGCATTCCCCGTCCACTCGCGGGAGCCACCATAGCCCGGCTCGGTGGCGACGAGCTGGAGATGTTCCGGCGTGCTGTCCGTGCTCACCCAGAGTTCGCCGTTGTCATCGGTGGACATGTAGAACGTGTAGTTGCCAGATGTAATCGGTGTGAAGAACCCGCTCAGCCGCACGCCGTAGGCGTCAGTGTAGTTTACAGGCCCTTCGAATCCCGGCAGAATGAGTGTAGCATCCGGATTGTCGGGGTATTTGGCGCTGCTCTTAAGATCTGCCACGGCGGTGCCGCTCCCGAGGCCCGTGTAAGCCTCGAACGTGCTCAAGCCGATCAGTCTCACCAAGGACACGAACGTCCCCAGGTTATCTGGCGGCCCAATTGGGTTGGGTGGGATCGCGGTGTCCAGAACACCATTCACCGCCACCGTGTACGGTGTGTTGTCGACCTGGACACTGGTGTCGATCCGCACCTTGTTCGGGCCAGTAACCGTGACTCCCGTGACGTCAAGCCCAGGGATGGTATAATTGTCAGGGACACCTGCGCTCGCCGGATCGACATTCTCCGTAAACGTGACGTACAGGCTCTTCATGTTCCGACCACTCGTGACGGAGGCGATTGTCGGCGCGACATTGTCCACAGAGACGCTCAGTGCGGCTTCGGCGCTGGTCTTGCTGCCGCCGGGCACCGTGACCACCACACGATACTTCGCTCCGTCGTCGAGCGCCTGCTTTAGCACCGGCGTGGTGTAGGAGGCGGCGGTTGCGCCGTCGATGTTGGCGAAGGTCGCGCTGCCAGGTTCGGCCCGCTGCCACTGGTAGAATGCCGGCGCGGGCGTGGCCGAAACCACCGCGATGAATGTGGCGGTCTTGTTCTCGGTGGTGGCCACATCCTGCGGCTGCGTTGTGAACTGGATGCTCACCGCGGCCGGGTCGACATAGACGCCGAGAGCGCTGCCGGGGATCGGCGTCAGGCTGCCCGCCGCCGGAGTGGTTTCACCCTCCTTGCGCCAGGCCACCTGGGCATAGTCGCCGCCCGTGATCTCGACGTGGACGAACATGACCGCGTAGCGCTGGCCGGGAGTCAGTTCGTAGCCGTCGGACGTTTGCGCGACACCCGGCTCGAGGAATGCCTGACAACAGCCCGCTTCTTCCGCAATCTGAATGACGCCGTCCGGATTCTCACCCGCCGGGTTGAAGTACAGCCTCGAGGGATCGTCGCTGCGCGTGAAGAAGTTGAACGCACCGCCCGGGTCCGGGCCGATCACCACGCCGCTCATCACGGCGCCGAAACCTTCGTGCGTGTCGTCGGGAAAGACCGTCCGGCTGTCGAAGGCCGTCATGTACCGCGTCTCTGTCGGCGTGCCCGCCAGGTAGCGTGCCTCGCCCATGAAGCCATCGACTGTGGTGCTTTCGATGGTGGCATAGTACTCGTGCTTGAGGAACCCGGGAGCGAACACCCAGGACGAGAATGTGATCGGGCTATTCGCGGCGATCGTGTTCGGGATGAACGCCGGGTCCTGCACGCCGCTGACCGTCAGCGTATACTGGGTTGCTTCCGCCTGCCGGCTGGTGACCAACCGGACCGTGTTGGGGGTGACCAGTGTGGCTGAGTCGATCGTCAGACTGCCGCTCAGGTCGTAGTTGTCCTTGTTCTGAGCCGACGCGGCCGTCACCGGCTCCGAGAACTGAACCGTCACGGTATTGAATCCCGCGCTGGAGCGCGCCCCTGCGAGCGTCGGGGCCACGGTGTCCCGATTAACAGTGAGCGTGGCTTCACTTGACTCGATGTAGCCCTGGGCATTGGTGATCTTCACCTTGTACTTGGCGTTGTTGTCGCCGTACGAGGCGTTCGAGACTGTGTAAAACGAGCGGCCTGCGCCGAGGATGACCGCGCCGTTCTTTGACCATTCGAACGTGAACGGCGGGGTGCCCTCCAAGGCCACGCTGAACGTGGCGGTGCCATATTCATCGACTGTGGCATTCTGGGGATGCTTGGTGATGGTTGGGCCTGCCGCGGCACCAGCCACGGTTGTGGTGATGTTCAGGTCATCCATCCAGTGGTTGGCGGTGGAATCGCCGGTCCTCGCTCCGAACGCGAACAGCCCGCCGGTGATCGGCGAGTAACCGTCGAGGTAGGCGTCCTGGTAGATCGGCTGGCCCTTGAACGTCACGCTCAGCGTGCCGTTCTTCTTGAGCGCGATCGACACGTCGGCGTAAGCATCGGACATCATCAAGCCCAGTTCCTGAAGCGAGTGATGTACCGTCACGCCGTTGACCTTGATGTCGATGGCTGGCGCCTCGGGATTCGACACGGTCCCGTTGTTCCAGAGGTCGAAGCACACCGCGATGCCCGAGGTGGAGGGGTCGGGGCCTTCCTCGCCGAAACTGGCGTAGATATCCACGTCATTGCCGAAGTAGAAACAGAAACCGTCGGCGGGGATGGGATCGCCGCCCCCCATACGGAGCTTGAATGTGGCGGTGAACGCCTCAATGGTGGCGCCCGCATCGAAGTCTTCGAGGATGGCGGTGCCCTGCTGGCTGGCGACACTCTTCGTGAGGACCAGATGCCCTTCCTCGACGACCGCGGTGCCCGTCCACCAGAGGCCTGGCGGATAGATATCCGTGAAGTCGCTGCCCCACGAGCCGGCGTGCCCGGCGGCTGCCAGATATAGAGCTGCAGCGATCGGCAGCAGTTTGGATGTACAGTTCATGGCTTTTGTTGGTTTTGTTCTTGTTTTTACCACGACAAACATTGTGCCCTTGTGCCGTGCGGCTCGACAAGCAAAATCGACCGGCCTTTCTTGCATACCCGCTCCACGGTGGGAGGCTGTCTGGACGGCGCGACTCTCACTGGCGCGAGGTGCCTCAAGGTGCGGCATTGCCCCCCGGATTCAGATTTGTCCCGGGGTCAGTACTTGATACTCTATCGCCGGGATGAAGGAATTTCGCCGGCTGAGGGCGATCGTCGCTCGGCCGCGGGCGGGTTGGACGTGCCAACGCTGTTTTTGTCCTGTCCGGGTGTGTCGCGCAAAGGCCTTTGTCGCCGAGACGGTATGTCCGTGTTCTATCTTGTATTGAAGGAACTCGCTCATCGGAAGTTGAACGCGCTCCTGGCTATGTTGGGGATCGCAATGGCGGTCGCGCTCTTCGTGGCCTACTTCACTACCGCCGAAGCGTCGGACCGCGAGACCACGCGTGTCACACGCGACCTTGGCTTCAACTTGCGCATCATCCCAGGGGATACTGACATGGAACGGTTCTGGATGGCCGGGTTCTCGGACAAGACCATGCCCGAAGACACAGTCCAGCGGCTCGCCAGCGATGAGCGTGTTTTTCTCGCGTTCAATCACATCGTGGGCTCTCTGCAAGGCAAGTACATCCTGGACGGTGGAGAGGTTCTGCTGACTGGCCTTGCGCCAGCCGTTACCGCGCCCGCGCAGCGCAAGCAGTCGATGGGCTTCACGATTGAGCAAGGAACAGTCTACCTCGGCTTCGAAGTCGCGCGGCGGCTCGGGTTGAAAAAGGGCGATCCCATCAGCATCGGCGGCGCGAAACACACCGTGGCGCGATGCCTGGCTGAAAGTGGAACCGACGACGATCTGCGCGTATTTGGATTGTTGTCTGACGTGCAGCGCGCGCTCAACCAGCCACGCCGGATAAACGAAATCAAAGCAATCGACTGCATCTGCCTGACGCCGGAGCATGGGCCTCTGGAGGTGTTGCGAGCCGAGCTCGCGAGAATCCTGCCAGAAGCCAAAATCGTGCAAGTCCGTGCCATAGCCGATGCGCGTGCCAGGCAACGCCAGATGGTGACCAAGTACGCTGCGTTTTTGACGCCCTTCATCGTGGTCGTTTGCGGGGTCTGGGTCGGGGCTTTGGCCGTCCTAAATGTCCGCGAGCGCAGGATCGAGATCGGGCTGCTGCGAGCTCTGGGCCGCGGTTCGACAACGATCGCCAGCCTGTTCTTGGCGAGGTTGGCTTTGACGGGGATTGTTGGCGCCGTGTCCGGCTATATCACGGGATCGTTGGCGGCCCTATGGTTCGGCCCACACATCTTTCCGGTCACGGCCGGTGCTATCCGGGCGGAGTCGAGCTTGCTGATCTTGGCTTTGGTCGCGGCGCCGGTATTTGCGGCATTGGCCGGATTCGTGCCGGCCATGAGCGCGGTGGCCCAGGACCCCGCCGTAATACTGCGTGAGGAATAGCCTTTGATGCTGAGTCTGTACAACATCAGCGTAATCCACAGCTCCCGACACGGTGAGGTTCGGAGTTTGGACCGGCTCAGTCTGGATGTTGAGGCTGGCCAATTCGTGGTGGTTCGTGGGCCGAGTGGCTGCGGCAAAACGACACTGCTGCTGACGGCTGGTGGAATGCTGCGCCCAACTTCGGGCAGGGTGGCCGTTTATGGACACGACAACTACGCGATGAGCCAACGCGACCGCAACCGATTCCGGTGCCGCGGAATTGGTTTTGTCTTCCAGATGTTCCATCTTCTGCCTTACCTGAACTCGCGGGATAACATTCTGCTCGCGGCCATCGGCCGGACAAAGCCGGACGAATCCAAACGCGCTCTGGATTGGCTCGCGCGTCTTGGCCTGGAACAGCGGGCGCACCACAAGCCCGCGGCTCTCAGCACGGGCGAACGTCAGCGCGTTGCTGTTGTGCGCGCGCTGTTCAACAAGCCTGGACTGCTGCTTGCGGACGAGCCGACAGGGAACTTGGACCCGGCCAATGCCCGGGAGGTCTTTCGCATGATACAGGAGTTTCACCGCACCGGAGGCACCGTAATCCTGGCTACGCACGGCCCACCCGGAGACATAGGCGCGGACCGGACCGTCGAGATGCGCGCCGGATCGATTACGTCCTGAGCCCGTTCATGGGCGATTCCGACGTCAGACAAGCTGGCAGGCTTTGCAGCCACGCGCCTGAGCGCCACCGTGGCACCGGTTCATGGAGAGCAAAGCTTCTTTTTTAGAACGCATTGGGACCATGAACCTTGCGGTCTGGTCCACAACGAAGCCGCCTGAAGGCGGAACTCTGACCGGTCGCGAGCCGGACAACGCC
>JAXDCU010000100.1:0-9065 GCA_034677645.1 Verrucomicrobiia bacterium | reverse complement strand
ACTTGTCGCTCACGGTGACAGTGACCGCTCTCGGCAAGCTCGACGCGACCAATAGTGTCACTTACTACATAGCTCTTCGACCGGTTAATGACTTGTTCGCCAACTCCATCAAAGTGCGTACCCAGGGCGCTCTTCTTTCTTCTAATAACAAGTTCGCCGATTCAAACCTCGAAACCGGCGAGCCGAATCACGCCGGGGCTAACCTTGTCACATCATCTCTGTGGTGGAATTGGACTGCGTCCGCCAATTCGCCCGTGCTGGTTGATACCGGCGGCAGCCGCTTCAACACGCTCCTGGCTGTCTACACCGGCACGAGCGTTGGCAACCTAAAAGAAGTCGCTTCAAAGCAGACAGGGACTCGAGAGCGGAAGGGCTATGTTATCTTCGACGCCAAAAAGGGTGAGACTTACAGGATCGCGGTCGCAAGCGTCGGCACCAACTATGCCGGCGCCATTGCACTCAACATAGCGCCCAACGGAATCCCGGACACGACCCCGCCTGTCGTCGACGTAGAGACGCCCATGAGCGGCTTGATTGTTGAACAAAACACTGTGGACTTGATCGCATCCGCGTTCGATCCGGAGCCGAACTCAAGCGGCATTGACAAGATCAATGTGCTTGTCCAGCCGATTACCGCCGGCAATGGATGGTCTAGCTTCGCCCCCGGTTCCACGGCGAGCACCAACCAGGTCGCCCTCGTCCAAGGAAAGAACACAATCAAAGTCTCCGCCACCGACGGCATGGGCAACATCTCTGACGAGGTTAACGTAACAGTCATATACCGGCGTGTTCCCGTACCCAACGACCACTTCACTTACGCGGCGCTGCTTCCTAGCAGCACAGGCACGGTGACAGCTAACACAGCGGAGGCTACGCGCGAGCCTGGCGAACCCCGCCATGCGGACAACGATGGCGGCAACTCGGTCTGGTGGAAGTGGTGGGCTCCGGAGAATGGGACTCTGCTCCTGAGCACAGAAGGCAGCGATTTCGACACGCTGCTCGGACTCTATACGGGAAGCCGGGTCGACGATCTAAGGACGGTCTTCGCTAACGACGATGCATTCGACGGAGCAGGCTTCAGCAAGGTCCAGCAAGGCGTGCGATCAAACCAGCTCTATTACATTGCCGTTGACGGCTGTAACGGCGCCACTGGCGCGGTTCAATTGGCTTGGTCTTTTGCCCCAGCTACTCTCTACACCATCGATCTTTCGTCATCGCCAGGCGGTCGAATCAAGGAATACGCCCCGGGAATCATCGACGTGCTAGCCGACTCCACGCAGACGCTAACGGCTGAACCTGACGCGAACTTCGAATTCGCCGGGTGGGAAGGCAGCTATGTGACGCTCCAGAACCCACTGTCGGTTGAAGTTCACGGCAATATCACCTTGCGAGCAGTATTCCGCCCGGTCCTGTATGCCGACGACTTCGAGTCAGGCAATTTGAGCAAGCTCAACTGGACCACGAGTGGCGCCGTGCCTTGGTTCGTAACTAACACAACCAGTTCAGCGGGCGTCTATGCCGCCCGATCGGGTGCGATAGGCCCAAGTCAGACCAGTTCGCTCAAGCTCACTGGCAAAGTGGTGGCAGGACAGATCGCATTCGATGTCAAAGTCAGTAGCGAACCGAGCTGGGATAGTCTCGAATTCCTGATCGACGGAAGCACCAAACTCAAGCTCTCGGGTGAAACGGACTGGACACGTTACAGCTTCCCGATCGCGGCCGGCACTCGCTCGTTCGAATGGAGATACAAGAAGGACAATCTTAACAACGCCGGGCACGACGCTGTGTTCATCGACAACTTGAGCGTTCCCCTGGTGCCGCCTCTGGATGATTCGAGCGTCCCATACCTCTCGCTTACGCGGACACCACAGGGTATCCACGAATTGCGCCTGACTGGCCAGACCAATCAAGTGTACGTGATCTACCGAACAGTCAGCACTCCCCCGGGCTTCAAGGCCAATTGGGTGCCATTCCTGACCAACGTTGCTAGTCACGGCGAAATCAGGCTGTTCCTCGACTCCGGCGATACTACCGCGCCGCTGATGTTCTACCGGGCTCTGGCACGATAGTCTCATCTGAGTCCGGCAGAGCTTCCAGCGCCAGCGCGTGCGGTGAGTTTGGCAGGCTCCGCGAAGAGTCTCTTTCCGCCGATACTGGGTGGCTATGGGCAACCGCGGAAACCGGCCGACCGCGAGAATCGCTGAAGCCAAGAACCTGTTGTCCTCGGTTTAAGCATAACCTCGATCGCTGCCTCTCGATAATGACACTCATAGGAATCACAGGCGGAATCGGCATGGGCAAGACGACCGTCGCGAACCTGATCGCGCTAGAGGGCGCGGCGCTTATCGACACGGACATTGTAGCTCGCCAACTGGTCGAGCCCGGCCAGCCTGCTCTTGCCGAGATCGCCGACACGTTCGGCGCCGCGTTTCTCGACGAATCTGGCGCCCTGCGCCGCGCGGAACTGGCCAGGATCGTCTTCGCCAGCCAGACCGCAAGATCGAGGCTCGAGGCAATCCTCCATCCCCGGATCGCGGAGCGATGGAAAGCTCAGGCCGCCGAGTGGAGACGGGGCGGAGTGAGGATCGGAGCGGTCGTGATTCCACTCTTGTTCGAGATCGACGCGGCGGACCAGTTCGACTGCACTCTTTGTGTGGCTTGCAGTGCCGCGACGCAGCGCGTCCGGCTTGCCTCGCGCGGCTGGACGACCGGTGAATCAGAGCAACGGCTCCTTGCGCAGTGGCCAATCGAAAAGAAGATCGCGCTTTCCGATTACGTCGTGTGGACTGAAGGCGAACTGGAGGTTGCGGCTGCGCAGGTTCATCTTGTTTCTCAGAGTCTCAATATCAGAAGCGCAGCTCGCCAATAGACCGCCACGGGATGACGTCCGCGGCCGAGCGGCTCTGAGATTCGACTCCTCCATGAACGAAGCACGGTCGGCCCGCGCGCTTTCCAGTCAGCGCGGTCCAGTGTTCAAGACCGGCGGAAGAACTTCCATTGAGCGTTTCACGTGACTCTAAGCCGAACAACCAGAGAACTCGGTCTCAGCACCTGAATGCACTCGTTGGCTGTATTGTTGGTGATGCCGCGGTCTGGTTGCTTCCGGATTGATTGATTTGAAAAGGCGGCTAGCTTTCTCCCGGTATGTCCGCTGACGCGCCTCTGCTGCGGCTTGTTGAGGTCACAAAGCGATTCGATACCGGCGCTGGCAACTCGATTGTCGTGCTGGCTGGGATAGATTTCGAGGTGGTCCAAGGCGCCGCTGTCGCCATCGTGGGGCCTTCCGGTTCAGGCAAGAGCACACTGCTCAATCTCAGCGGCGCTTTGGATCGACCGAATTCTGGCCGGGTGTTTCTTGAAGGACAAGATTTGACAACCTGTTCTCAGGACGAACTGGCCGCCATTCGGAACCGTCAGATCGGATTCGTGTTCCAGTCGCACTATCTTCTCCCGCAATGCAGTGTTTGGGAGAACGTGTTGGTCCCGACGCTCGCCACATCCAACGAGGTGTTGCGAGATGGGGCGGCTGAGCGCGCGTGTCGTCTTCTGGACCGCGTGGGTCTTGGCAATCGGCTTCGTCACCGCCCAGGTCAACTCTCGGGCGGCGAACGCCAGCGCGTAGCGGTCGTCCGCGCACTGATCAACGAGCCCCGATTGCTCCTGGCCGACGAACCGACCGGATCATTGGACCGCGCTTCGGCGGAGCAGTTGGGGCAGTTGCTGGTCGAAGTGAACGCGGCGCTGGGGGTGACGTTGGTCGTGGTCACACACTCACTCGAGTTAGCCCGCCGAATGCATCGGCAATGTGAACTCCGCGATGGCCGCTTGCGGGAAATCGATTGAATGACGGTCGCCCGTCTAATCTTCCGCGGGCTCGTCCACTACGCTTGGGCGCATGCGGGGACCCTCCTGGGCGCGACCGTGGGCGGCGCGGTACTGGTTGGCGCACTTGTGGTTGGCGACTCGGTGCGGGCTAGCCTCCGGCGCTTGGCTGAACTGCGTCTCGGTCGCGTGGAGGTCGCGCTTACCACGGGAGACAGGTTGTTTCGAGCTGACATTTTCGGACATCGAAACACCGGGGCTCTCATTATTCAGCCGGGGGCCGGCATGCCGCGTCGAACGCTTGCGTGGGCGCCGGCGCTTCACTTGCCAGCGGTCGCATCAAAGAGCGATGGCGCCGCGCGCGCTAATGAGGTGAGCCTTGTTGGTGTCGACGAGCGTTTCTGGACCTTCGCGCCCAAAGACGGACAACAGCTTCCGCTCGCGCCGGATGGAGTCGGTCTGAATGTGGCTCTGGCCAGGCAACTCGGCGCGAAGATCAACGACGAGATCGTCTTGCGCGCGAGTAAGCCTTCCGCTTTGTCATCTGACGCGCCGTTGGCTCCTGAGGAACGCACCACCGTGGCCCGCCGCCTCCGAGTGCAGGCAATCGTTGAAGACGATCGGCTCGGCCGCTTCAGCCTTGTAGCTCGTCAGACGCCGCCATTGAACGCGTTTGTTCCGCTGCAGCTCTGGTCCGCATGGCTCGAAGCGACAAACCTCGCCAATATGCTGCTTGTGCGGGAGCTGGGGACCCATGGCAACTCGGGACCGGTTTCGCCAGTCTATACAATGACCAGCACCGGGATGACTCTTGTCACGCCGCCTGCGACTCTTCAGGTTGCGGAGATGGCTCTGACACAACGCTGGATGTTCGAAGACGTGCAGGTTCAGACCGTCGCCACACCAAACTACCTTGAATTGCGTTCGCCGCGGGTCTTTCTCGATGACGGTGTCACGCGCGCATTCCGTGGCGATTCGAACGTCGTCGCAGCTAGTGATGCTCAATCTCGTGGACCGTTCATGACCGCCGGAGTGCTGACTTATTTCGTGAACGAATTGCGCCTTGGTAACAATGCCACGCCATACTCGACGGTGACGGCTGCCGGTCCGCCGATCGTTCCCCAGAATCTCAAGGCGGATGAAGTACTCGTCAGTCAATGGCTGGCGGACGACTTGGGGGCGCGCGCCGGCGACGAGATTACAATGACATATTACATAGTTGGCCGCTTGCGCCAGCTCGAAGAACGCTCGGCCCGATTCCGAGTCCGAGGCGTGCTTCCAACGAGCCACCCGTCGCTCGAACGCAATCTGATGCCTGACTTTCCCGGCTTGGCCCGTGCGGACAATTGCCGTGACTGGGACACTGGTCTCCCGATACAGACGGAACGAATTCGCCCGAAGGACGAAGAATACTGGCGCGACTATCGCGGCACGCCTAAGGCGTTCATTAGCTTGGCGGCTGGACAGCGGATTTGGAGCAACCGGTTCGGCAACCTGACTGCCATCCGTTACTACGCCGCCGGTCAGGACGCCAGAATCTCCCAATCGAGCCTAGCTCAACCTCCACAGTCCAGCGGCGCGGGCCTGTGGAAAGGGCTGACCGATTCCCTTCGCCAGAGCGCAAAGCCCGACGCACTCGGTCTCAGGTTCCAGCCCGTGCGCGACGAGTCGCTCGCGTCCAGTTCTCCCTCCCAGGATTTCGGCCAGCTCTTTCTCGGATTCAGCCTGTTCCTGGTGGTGGCGGCACTGATCTTGATGGCGTTGTTGCTGCAGTTCGCGCTCGAACAGCGTGCGAGTGAAACTGGCACTCTCCTTGCCATGGGTTTCAAGTGCCGTCAGGTCAGGCGAATCTTGATCGTAGAGGTGGGTGTCATCGCCGTTCTCGGCGCGTTGCTGGGTGCGTGTTGTGGGCCCTGGTACGCGCGAGCGATGCTCACTGGCTTGGCAACGTCATGGAACGAGGCTATCGGAGGCGTGCCTTTGATTTTCCACGCCGAGTTCAGAACCATTGCGCTCGGCACAGCCTGTGCCGCCATCGTGTGCTGGGGAGCGATGTGGTTCAGTCTCCGACAACACACAAGGCAGCCAGTGCATTCGCTGCTTACGAGCGCTTCAGAGTTCAAATGGGCGGCTGATGCTGCTTTGGCAGCGGTCTCACGGAAACGCCGTTCACGGATTGTAGCGGGCTTTTGCGGCATCGCCGCGTTACTTCTGGTGGTTGGTTCGGTGCTGAGTCCGGAGACGGCTTCCGCGGGTCTGTTTTTTGGGGCCGGCAGCCTCGCGTTGCTGGGCGGCCTTGCGCTCTGTTCCGCGTGCCTCGTTCCCCCACGGGGTACCAATGACACGCCACGCCTCAGCGTCGCTCAGCTCGGCATCCGCAACCTCACCCGCCGCCGCCGCCGGAGCCTGGCAGTGATCGGATTGCTCGCCTGCGGCTGCTTCCTCATCGCTGCTATAGGCGTGTTTCGGCTCGACCCGGCATCCGGCACAAACCGGCGCAATTCCGGTACGGGTGGATTCGCGCTAATCGGTCACTCGACCCAGCCGGTGATGCACGATCTGGACAGCTCACGCGGCCGTGAAATCTACAATCTGAATAGCAACTTGCTTGATAGCGTCTCAGTCGTCCCATTCCGCGTGCGCGATGGGGAAGACGCAAGTTGTCTTAATCTGAATCGCGCGCGACACCCGCGCCTCCTTGGTGTAGAGCCTTCAGCGCTTGACAAGCGCCGCGCGTTTGTGTTCTCGCAGGTTGCGCGCGGCCTGCCCCGCGACAATCCTTGGCAATTGCTGGAGAGGGCACGGTCTCGTGTTCCCGATGACGAGGTGCCGGCTATCGGCGACCAAGCCTCGATCACATGGGCATTGGGCAAGAAGGTCGGCGACACGCTGGAGTACATCGATGAAGCCGGACGACCGTTTCGGTTGCGACTTGTGGCAGCAGTGGCCAACTCTGTCCTCCAAGGCAACATGGTTGTAGCTGAGGATGAGTTTGTAAGGCGTTTTCCCGGAACTGCAGGCTATCGTTTCTTCCTCGTTGACGCGCCGCCATCGCGAGCGGGCCAGGTCTCGGCCGAACTGACACGCCGGATGGCGGACATTGGACTTGAACTCGTGCCAACCGTCGAGCGTCTGGCTGCCTTCAACGCGGTCCAGAACACTTACCTCGGCACCTTTCAGGCACTGGGCGGACTGGGTCTGGCGCTAGGCAGCGTCGGACTTGGCGTTGTTGTTCTGCGGAATGTCCTTGAACGCCGGGGCGAGCTTGCAGTGCTGCAGGCCCTCGGGTGGCGCAAGACTGCCATACGCCGTCTTGTTTTGGTCGAGCACGGCGCGTTGTTGCTGGCCGGTCTGCTTGTCGGAACAGCGGCCGCCGCACTCGCGGTGGTGCCGCCGCTGCTCGCTAGACACACCGGCCTCCCGCTGCGGACTGTCGCGCTCTCGCTCGTGGCTGTTTTGGCCAGCGGCGTGGTATGGACCGTTACGGCGACGGCGTTGTCGCTGCGTGGCAACCTGCGCGATGCGTTGCGCGGCGAGTAGGTGTCTGTTGACGTGTTGGTTGGCGAGCTTGCAGAGCCGAAGAGAATACCGTAGCGTACCCGAAAAGTTAATCCCATGAAGTCCACCGAAATGAAACGCCGCGAGTTCCTGCAGACAACCGCGACCATCGGTTTGGCGGCAGCCACGGGAGCGCTGACCCGGCAGGTGATGGCCGCCCAAACCATCGACATGCGCGCCGGCGCGACTGACCTGCGCGTGCAGCCCGTCCTCACCTACAACCTCACACAGCGTGTCAAGGGGCGGAGTTGGCGCCCGTGGGGTGACGTGCAGACTGAGCAGGGCGTGACGGACGAACTGACGCGCATCGACCGCGAACTCAAGCAACTGACCAGCACCGCGAACTTCGGGTTGAAGACGATCTCCCCCGCGAAAGTGAATGCCAGGGAACAGGTCGAGTCTCTAAAGAGCGCTGACTCGGACGCGATGCTCGTCTATGCCTCGGGAGGCGGCACGGAGATTCTCGATGCGCTGGCTGGTCTGGGCAAGCCCATGGTGATCTTCGTGCGCGACAGGTCCGGTCCCTACTACCTGTGGCATGAAATCGTGGATTCGAGGTTTCTGCGCAGTCACACCGACGAAGTGAAGCAGACAAATGCTGGGCTGGATGATGTTGTCGTGGATGACCAAGCGGAAGTGCTCTGGAGATTGCGAGCATTGTATGGTCTGAAAAACACCGTCGGCTCCAGGATTATCTGCGTGGGCGGTCCAGGCGGCTGGGCATGTCCGCAGGCGCCGGAGCGGGCCCGCCAGCGGTTCCAGATACAAATGATAACGGTGCCAATTCCCGAGGTCAATGCGCTCATCGAGTCGGCCCGGCAAGATGCCGTGGCGGTGTCGCGCAGCAAGGAGGAGGCCCGGAGTTACTTGGCGGACAGAACGGTCAGATCGGAGATCAGTGAAAACGCTCTTGCCGAGGCGTTCCTACTCAAGGCGGTGTTCAGGGGACTGATGACGAAGCACAACGCTTGTGCGGTTACAACAAATGGTTGCATGGGCAGCTACGCCGGCATCATGCCGTGTCTGACGCTCACGCTCACCAACGATGACGGCTACATGGCGTACTGTGAGTCGGACTTCGTGAACATTCCCGCCGGAATCCTCATGCATTACATTTCCGGCCAGCCAACGTACTTCTGCAATCCCACAATCCCCCACAAAGGCCGTATGCTTTTCGCGCATTGCACAGCGCCGCGGCGGATGGACGGAAAGAAGCTCGAGCCCGTAAATCTCGTCACCCATTACGAGTCAGACCATGGCGCTGCAACGCACGTCCACTTCCGCAAATCACAACTGGTCACCATCATCAAACCCGACTTCGAAGCCAAGCACTGGCTGGCTCTAACTGGCAAGATCGTGGACACACCAGTGCTTGCCACGTGCCGTGCCCAGATCGAAGTCGCTCTCGACGCCGACACGCAGGACGTCATCCGCAATATGCGGGGATTCCATTGTCAGATCGCCTACGGCGACTGGACGAAGGAAGTGACGTATGCGGCGAAGAAGGTGGGCATCGCGGTGCAAAGCCTGGCAAAGGCTACGTAGCTGCTCGAACGACCGAATGGAGTCGCGCTGCCAGCCGCGAGCGCCTTCAACAGCCTCGCCGGCGCGAAGTGAGGCATGGACATGCTTCGCCACTTGGTCGGCAAGTTCGATAGCAAATCGACGCGCGGCACCTTACGATT
>JAXDCU010000099.1:0-3384 GCA_034677645.1 Verrucomicrobiia bacterium | reverse complement strand
GGGGGGTCTTTTTTTTTTAACACCTGCAGCACCCTGGGGGGGGTACCGGGCTTTTTTTGGGCGCCCACGACGGTGCTCTGGTGCTGCCACTGAATAACTGCGACTACGAAGACTTCCGACCCGTATTGCAGGCTGTGACAGCGCTGACTTGTACTGAAACGGGTTTGCCAGGCGACGGTCCCAGACCAGCGAACGCGGCTCGAGCCAACGGCCGCCCCCCGCCGCAAAAGGGTGAGCGGCGTTTTGGACCGGGTCCGTGGGACGAGGACCTGCTGTGGTTGTTCGGCCCCGACTCTCTCGATGCGCCAGTGGTGTCTGAAGACCGAAAACCGTTCACGGCAATCCAGAGCGGTTTCCGCACAATGCTCGGTCGGGACAGTTACGCTGTACTGCGATGTCCAACCGGGTTCCGACATCGGCCAAGCCATGCGGACTTATTGCATCTGGACCTGTGGTGGCGCGGCATGAACGTCGCCTTAGACCCAGGCACATTCAGTTACAACGCCCCGCCGCCCTGGGCCGACTCGTTCGCCGGGACCATCTGGCACAACACCGTCACTGTCGACAACCAGGACCAGATGCAGCGGGCTGGCCGGTTCCTGTGGTTGCCGTGGCGCGCGTGCGACTTCGTCGACTCGCGTCGGTCGCAAAATGGGCGTCTGACATGCGTGGAAGCCGCGTTTGAATGGTGCACTGTGGCTCGGCAGGAGCCTCGCCCTACCGCGCGGCAACCTGACACGGTCGGTAGAGCGACGCTCCCGCGGAGCCGCCTGTTCCTTGGCCGGTGGCGCGGACAACGTGTCGTCCACAAGCGCACCATACTACTAGCGGGAAACAGTGCGTGGTTTGTGCTCGATCGGCTGGAAGCCAGGGAATCCCACGAGTTCCGGCTTCATTGGCTTCTGTCTGATGTGCCGTTCGAGGAACAGCCCGAGACCGGCGAACTCACGCTTTTCACAGCGGCTGGGCCGTTCCACTGCTGCGTCAGGTCAAGTGAAGAAGTAACTTCCTCACTTGTGCGTGCTGACACCGGGTCGGCGCGCGGGTGGCGCTCGCCTTGTTATCAGGAGCTAAAGCCTGCGTTGTCGTGGGCATCTGTCACGCGAGGGGCGGGCTGTTGGTTCGCCTCGGTGTTTAGCGACACCAAAACCCAGCTTCAGAAAGCGTCCAAGGGCTGGGTCGTCACGGCGGCTGAATGGAGAATGGCGTTGGAAACAGAGGAAGTCACGGGGCAACCGTCTGTGCGAAGAGCGACGTATTGCGGCACGGATGGGACTGAAGACACATTGACATGCTAACAGTGCTTTCCGTCAGAGTACCGCGTTTACGCGGTCCCTACTAGTCACCGCACTATCTCAGTCTTCTCCAGACATCTACATCCAGCCCGCCTGAAGGCGGAACTCTGACATGCTGTCGCCTGTGCTTTCCGTCAGAGTACCGCGTTTACGCGGTTAGTAATGGTCGAGTCAGCACAGCGGGCTGAAAGGCATGGCTCCCGTCTCCTACCTCTGGCGACAACTTACAGCTGACCAGCGACAAGAGCTGCTATCCTGGCGCACTGAGCGGAAATTACCGCGGCATAGTCCGCCTCACGTTCGGGTGAACCAGTCAGCTATTCACCTAAGCGCGGCGTGCTATGAGCACCAGCCTTACATCGGCGCCTGTCTGGAACGGCTGGATTCTTTCACGCACGAATTGATTGTACACATTGAGGCAGACGGTCACCAAGTCGCGGCATGGTGTGTTCTGCCCAATCATTATCATGTGTTGGTGCTGACAGGCGACAACCTTGCATTGGTTCGCGTTATTGGTGGTCTGCACGGCCGGATGTCACATGCCTGGAACGGAGAGGAAGGGACGCGAGGTCGCAAGGTCTTCTTTCGCTGCATTGACAAGCCGGTCTGTTCAGAACGCCACTTCCAGGCCACCGTCAACTACATTCATAACAACCCGGTACATCACGGATACGTCGAAAGGTGCGTGGACTGGCCGTGGAGCAGCGCCAGAGCCTATCTCGAGGCACTGGGCGACGCGGAGGTCTGTCGCCGGTGGCGGGAATATCCAGTGTTAGATATGGGGAGGAACTGGGATGCTGCTGAGCTGTGAGCCGAACTGCCCCGCCTGAAGGCGGAACTCTGGCAGGCTGCTTGAGCTGTCCGTCAGAGTACCGCGTTCACGCGGTCTCTAACGGTCACCGCACTATCTCAGTCTTCTCCAGACGTCCACACCCAGCCCGCCTGAAGACGGAACTCTGACAGGCTGCTTGAGCTGTCCGTCAGAGTACCGCGTTTACGCGGTCGGTAACAGGCGCTTCGTACCGACAGCTTGCTCACGCGCCTGCATCCGAGCCGGCTGAAGCCGGGACAACGAACAAATCGCCTGATAGCTGGGCTCTGACGGGCAGTGGTGTTGACGAGAGTCCTGCTCAGTCAAGGCCGCCCACGCGCATAGCTCTTCTACCCAATAACCAATGAACAGCAACTGATAACGTTTCACCGTTCATTCTTGACCATTCACTCATCACAACCTTTTCCGCCCTCGGCACAAGGCGCCTGCACCAGGCCGCTTGCTCACGCGCGCGGCTCTGTTCTCCCGGGTAACCGATAACATTTCACCATTCACCCTTCACTCATCACTCATAATAACTCTCTTCGCTCCCTGCTCCCCGCTCCCTGCTCCCTGCTCCCCGCTCCCTGCTCCATGCTCCCCGCTCCCTGCTCCCTGCTCCCTGCTCCCCGCCCCCTGCTCCCCACCATGCGCGCGCTGTTGATTCATCAGGCATTTGTATCGCCGGCTGAGGCTGGCGGCACGCGCCACTACGAATTCGCGCGCCGTTGCGTGTCCGAAGGACATGACATTGCGATCGTCGCGAGCGACCTGAGTTACCTGACTGGCCAGAGGATCGAAGGCGCCCGGGGTTGTGTCACGGAACAGAACCTCGATGGTCTGCGCGTTCTGCGCGCATATACTTACCCGGCGCTGCACAGGTCGTTCGTCTGGCGGGTGGTGTCGTATCTGAGCTTTATGATGAGCTCCGTGTGGGCGGGCTTGGGGGCAGGGAAAGTCGATGTTGTCATGGGAACTTCGCCGCCCATTTTTCAGGCGGTGTCTGCCTGGGTGGTGTCGGTATTGCGGCGACGGCCTTTCCTGCTCGAGATACGCGATCTGTGGCCCGATTTCGCCATTGGCCTGGGCGTGCTGCAAAACCGACTGCTGATTCGGATGTCACGGTGGCTCGAACGGTTCTTGTACGCGCACGCCGATCATTTGTTGGTCAACTCACCGGCCTACCGCGAGCACCTCCTCAACCAGGGTGTCGCAGACCAAAGAATCACAACGATCCCGAACGGGGTCGATCCCGACATGTTCGATCCGAGCGCGAAG
>JAXDCU010000098.1:0-7303 GCA_034677645.1 Verrucomicrobiia bacterium | reverse complement strand
GTCCGCGGCGACGGACCGGGCGTCCGCGAGGCCCTGGCTCCCCGTCGAAGCGTTTGCGTTGCCGGAATTGGCTACGATCGCCTGAGCGCGGCCCTTGCTGACACGTTGAATGCAGAGCCGCACGGGGGCGGCTTTGACCTGGTTGGTAGTGAACATCCCTGCGGCCGTCGCCGGGACATCGGAGACGATCATGGCGAGGTCCCGTTTGCGGCCCTTGTTTGAGCCTTTTCCCGTGCCGAGGCGTTTAATATCACAAAACACGCCGCTAGCTCGGAAACCGCAAGGGGCGGTGACGGAGCCCTGCGCGGGTCTAAGTCCTTTGGGGATCACCTGCATCTGCTTAAAAGAGTGAATCGTGGTTCTCCCCGTTCTTGTAGTGCGTTGCTCTCATACGGTTGAGATTACCTCCGAAGGTCGTCACGGCCGGGCGCCATGTCAAGCGCGGACCACCTCCCCATGAACCTTGCTTTACCGCGTAAACGCGGGACTCTGGCAGGCGGCCGCTCTACATGGTCAGCGGCGTTGTCCAGCACGCGACCGGTCAGAGTTCCGCCTTCAGGCGGCTTCGTTGTGGACAGCGCCGCACAGTTCATGATGTCCGCGCGAGGTGGCCCGACACAGCAGGGTTTGTCTCGAGAGCACGATGGACTTTGCAGACGTCGGGTCTCGTTAATGTTTGCGTGCGCAATTTGAAAGCGCGCAGGAAATGCGCAACCGGTGAGCCTGAGGTGCATCTTCTGCGCATCGAGGTGCTTTGTGGCCGATCATTTCGCCTTGGAGAATCCTGGCACGGCAGTTGCGAGCGCGGTGTGGCGGGTGAGGGCGACGCTGAATCGAGCGTTAACCACCTTCACGACTGGCACAAGAAAACAAACAGAAAGAACCGAGAGTGGATATGAAACATTGGATTCGAACATTGGCGGTCAGCGGTGTGGTGACGCTGATCGGTCTGACAACTACATCTGTCATGGCACAGCAACGCGGGGGCGGCCAGGGCGGCCAAGGCGGGCCGGGTGGCCGTGGCGATTTTGACCCGGAACAGATGCGCCAGCGCATGGCTGAGCGGATGCGTGAGCAGTTCGAGGTCAAGAGTGACGATGAATGGAAGGTGATCGAACCCCGCATTCAGAAGGTGCTTGAAGCGCGTCGCGACGTTGGCTTCGGCGGGATGGGTATGGGTATGTTTGGCCGCCGGACACGTCCACAGGGTGACCAGGCGGGCGCGCAGCCCCAGGGTGACCGGCGCGGATTCCGTGGCTTTGGAGGCGAACCGAACCCTGAAGCCGAAGCGCTCCAACAGGCCATTGACGACAAGGCTTCAGCCGAGACGATCAAGGCTAAGTTGGCCGCGTATCGCACGGCTCGCAAAGACAAGCAGGCCAAGTTGGATCAAGCGCGCGAGGAGCTGAAGAAAGTCCTCTCCTCCCGGCAGGAGGCAGTGGCTGTTCTGAATGGCTACCTCGAATAAACTTCTACACTCCCAGCCTGCGATTTAACAACCGAACCGGACGCGGCCCATGAATGGCTCTGAGTCCGCCAACCCAGCACTGAACGAACTGCTGGATCGGATGATTGCCATGAAGCAATTGTCCGCCACTGACGCTCACACGCTGGCGCGCAGACAGACATCGCCAGGGGCCGCCCCGGTCCGGTCGGAAGAGGATGTTCTGCGCTGGCTGGCGCAGGAGTATGGTTTGACGTTCACGTCGCTCGACGACGTCGAGCCGGACAAGGAGGTGCTGTCGTTGTTTCCTGCCCGGCTGTTGTTGCGGGACGAACTGTTGCCTTTGCGGCGTGTGGATGGTGGCGTGGAAGTGGCGACCAGCAGGCTCTTCGACACGCAGGGGCTGGACACGCTTCGGAATCTGACGGGCCAGCGGCTGCGGCCAGTGCTTGCTCCAAGCGAGGCAATCCAGCGGGAAATGAAAAAACGGCTGGGCGTTGGAGCCGACACGATCGACACACTTGACGAGGAGTCGCCGATCCAGGTGGTGGACGAGGGGCGCGAGGAAGACACAAACATCGACACGGCGGCGGAAGACGCTTCGATCATCCGCTTTGTCAACCAGGTATTCCGGGACGCCATCGAACTACGGGCCTCGGATATTCACCTCGAACCGTTTGAGGACGAATTCCGCATCCGTTACAGAATAGATGGCGTACTGCAGGATGTGCCTGTGCCGGCTCAACTCAAACGGTTTCAACCGGCAATAGTGTCGCGCGTGAAGATTCTCAGCCACTTGAACATCGCGGAGAAACGGCTTCCGCAGGATGGGCGCATTAAAATCCGCATCGACGACGCCGAGGTCGACATTCGCGTTTCGGTCATTCCGATGATCCACGGCGAGGCGGTTGTGCTCAGGCTCTTGCGCCAGAACGCCACACTGCGCGGGATGCGCCAGTTGGGCATGGACGAGCGCGAAATCGGCTGCATGCAGCGGGTCCTGGTGATGCCACACGGCATCGTGCTGGTTACAGGCCCAACCGGCAGTGGCAAGACCTCCACGCTTTACACCGCGTTGAGCGAGATCAACGACTCGGATCGCAAGATCATCACCATCGAAGACCCTGTCGAGTATCAGCTCAAGGGTGTGAACCAAATCCAGGTTTCCGAGAAAGCTGGCCTGACTTTCGCCAGAGGGCTGCGGTCGATACTGCGCCACGATCCGGATGTGGTGTTGGTTGGTGAAATCCGCGACGCCGAGACGGCGCAGATAGCGGTGCAGGCGTCGCTAACAGGGCATCTTGTGTTCTCAACGCTTCACACCAACGACGCTCCGGGAGCCCTGACGCGGCTGGTGGACATGGGGGTCGAGCCTTATTTGGTCGCTTCTTCGCTGGAGGCGGTGCTTGCGCAGCGACTTGTCCGTGTGCTTTGCCGGCACTGCAAGCAGGAAGACAGGTCGCCCAAGGCGCAAGCGTTCAAGACTCAGGTCGGCATCCCGCCAAATGCCACCATCTACCGAGCTGTCGGGTGCAGAGAATGCCGCCAGACAGGTTTCTTTGACAGACACGCCATTTTCGAGTGGATGGACACGGACGAAGAAATCCGGCGATTGATCCTCAAGAACAGCTCGGCTGACCAGCTTCGTGACGCCGCCCGCCGCAACGGCATGCGCACGCTGGCCGAGGATGGCTGGCGACTCGTGCGGCTCGGCATCACGACAGTTGAAGAGGTGCTGAGCGTGACCACGGCGAAGGAAATCGCGTGGACCACGCGGAATGGTTCCGCGTACGGGACGACAGACTCACACGCTATGGAGACGGCTCCGGTGGACTACCACTGAGGCCGCGGACGCCATGCCTCTGTTCCAATACCGGGCTCTTCAACCGGACGGCGCCATTGCTGAAGGCGAGCTCGAAGCGAGCGGGCGACAAGACGCCTTCCGCCAAATGGAGAGCCGCCGGCTCCGCCCGATAAGCCTCGCGGAGCGCACAAACAGCAAGCCCGCCCCGGATAAAGCGCCAACCAACGGCTCAGGCACTCCGTTCCGCCTCACGCTGGGCGGCGCCCAGCGCGTTTCAGCGCGCGTGCTGGAGAACTTCACGCGCCTGTTGTCCAGTTTGCTGGCTGCAGGCGTCCCGCTCAGCCGCGCCCTTGTCATTCTCCAAAAAGAAGCTTCAAACCCGCCCGCCAGGGCGAAATGGAAGGAAATCCACGATCTTGTCGTGGACGGCATGTCGTTGGCCGCGGCGATGGCGAAGTCGCCGGACACTTTTCCACGCGTGTACGTGGCGATGGTCGAGGCGGGCGAAACGGGAGGTTTTCTCGACCTTGTGCTGAGCCAGATCGCCGATTTCCAATCGCGAGAGAAGGAAATGCGGACGAAGGTGATGACAGCATTGCTGTACCCCTCGATTCTATTGGTGTTGGCTATCGGGGTCCTGACTTTTCTTCTGTTGTTCTTCATTCCCAAGTTTCAGGTCATTTTTGCCAGCTTCGGCGCCCAGTTGCCCTTGATCACGCGAATTATCGTCGGTGCCAGCGATGTCCTTCGCTCGTATGGGCCGATCAGTCTGATTGGTCTGGCGCTCATTGGTTACCTGGTGCGCAACTGGCTCACTTCAGAGAACGGTCGCAGAGCGTGGGAAGGCACGGCGCTGCGGTTGCCCATCCTGGGACGACTGGTGGCCCAATACGCCATGGCGCGGTTTTGCCGCATGCTCGGCACGCTCTTGGCCGCCGGCGTCCCGCTCATCAACGGCCTGAATGTCGCCCGCCGCTCGATCGGCAACCAGATTCTCATCGACGCCGTCTCAAACGCGATCGATCGCGTCAAGGAAGGCAAGGCGCTCGGCGCGAGCCTCGCGGAATGCCCTACTCTCGTCCCCGGCTCGGTGCTCGAGATGATTTCAGTCGCCGAAGAGAGCGCGAAACTGGACCAGGAATTGGTCCGCATCGCCGACGTGACCGAGGGCGAACTGGATCGCCGTCTTAAGACCGCGGTCGCTTTGGCGGAGCCAGCCATGCTGTTTTTCATCGCCGGTTTTATCGGAACGATATTCATCGGGATGGTGATCCCGATATTCACGTTGCAGCAATTCATCAAATGAAAACTCCACGCCGCGGATCGCAATTGAGTTCGGGAACTACCCCAAGACCATACTTGGCCAGCCGCTCCAGGGCTGGGTTCACTCTGGTCGAGCTTCTGTTGGTGCTCGTGATCCTGGGTACGCTCGCCGCCCTCGTGCTGCCGCGCTTTGCCGGAACGACGGAGCGCGCGCGAAGAACCGCCGCGGCCACTCAGATCAGCACCTTCAAGACAGCCCTGGGCTCGTATGAGGTCGACAACGGCGCCTATCCGCAAAGTCTGCAGGACCTCGTGGAGCAGCCGCGCGACAGCCAGAACTGGCACGGACCATACCTGGACGGCGCCATTCCGCTCGACCCCTGGAAGAACGCGTACATTTATGTTTACCCCGGACGCCACAATCCGAACGGCTACGACGTGAGTTCGATGGGCCTGGATGGGCGCGAGGGAACTGAAGATGACATCTCCAATTGGCAGCAGGCAAACCAGGGCGGGCAGCCATAGCGGATCGCCCCGCGCTGGTTTCACTCTGATCGAGCTCATTCTCGTCATGGCACTGCTTGTGATCGTGCTCGGGTACGCGGGTCCGTCTCTGTCGCGCTTCTTCCGTGGGCGCAACCTCGCTTCGGAAGCGCAGCGGTTTCTGGCGCTCGCTCGATACGGACAGAGCCGCGCGGTCTCGGAAGGCGTGCCAATCGTGCTTTGGATTGACGCCGAGCAAGGCAGCTACGGCCTGAAGGCACAGACAGGTTACGCCGAGGAAGACACCAGGGCTATCGACTGCACGCTTGATTCGGAGCTGAGAATCGAAGTGCCGGTTTTCCTCCAAACCGTCCAGACGAATCTCTGGACCATGGCGCCGCTGTTGCGCGGTGGCCAACCGTTGATCTGCTTCCTCCCGGACGGTTATCTGAGCGAACCAAGCCCTGACAGCATCTTGATCCACCAGACTCGAGACAATGAAACCGTCTGGATCGGCGCGAGCGAGAACCGCACCAGGTATGAGATTAGAACCAATCAACTGTTCCAAGCGCGGCGGTGATAAGCCAGCGCCACGCCGGCCGGCTCGCCGTCGTTGCGCCGGGTTCACTCTGGCGGAGGTGTTGGCCGCGTTGTTGCTCATGGCAATTGTCATTCCAGTGGCCGTACAAGGCGTGTTGGTGGCCAGCCGCGCGAGCATTGTTGGCCAGCGCAAGGCTGTTGCCGTCCGGATCGCCGAGCGCGTCCTCAACGAACTCGTGGTCATCGGTCAGGGCCAACTGGGGGCGCAAAACGGTGTAATTGAGGAAGGCAATCAGCAGTACAGCTGGCAAGCCAGTCTCGATCTCTGGAGCCAAAGTTCCGCCGGTTTCGAACCGGTCACAATGCAGATGCTCACCGTCCAAGTCCAATTCCCGGTGCAGGGACAGGAGTACACGGTGCAACTGAGCACGTTGGTCGGCGCGGACTCTCTCCTGTGAAAACGCGCGCATCACGTCGTCCAGACACAGCCGCGCTCGCGGCCAGGGATGGTTTCACTTTGCTCGAGCTGCTGATAGCGGTGGGCGTGTTCGCCGTAGTCTTGGTGTCGATCAATGGCGTGTTCTACAGCGCACTTCGATTGCGCAACAGGACAGCCGAAGCATCCGAACAGGCAGCGCCTCTTCAGCGAGCGCTCACTCTGATGAAACATGACTTGTCCAATATCGTGCCGCCGGGAGGGAGGCTCTCTGGCTCGTTCCGGAGCCAAACGATGGGTGCGACCACGACATTCCAACAGAACACAAGCACAAGCACAGGCACGAGCACGGACGGTCAGTCCGAGGCGGACTCGTTGATGGACTCGCTGCTAAGCACTCCGCTTGCCAACGCCTTCAATTCCAGTCCCTTCTTCTACACATCAACTGGGGCACTTGATGACACCACCCCCTGGGCCGACATCCAACAGGTGTGTTATGTCCTGGTTGAACCCACCAACGGCGCCGCTGGCAAAGACCTTGTCCGTTGCGTCACACGCAACCTCCTCCCGGTTGACGCGCTCGAACTGCCAGTCCAGGAACGCCTCCTGGGCGGTGTCGAGGATTTCGAGTTTCTCTTCTTTGACGGACTGCAGTGGCAGACTTATTGGGATTCAGCGCAGATGACAAATGCGCTGCCTGCCGCGATCAAGGTCTTGATCCAGCTCCAGGCCGGAGAGAAACAGCAGACCGTGTTGGCGCCGATTGAGCTGGTCGTGCCCGTCCCCGTCCAGGGTTGGACAAACGAGACTACCGAGGCAAGCGAGACCAGCCAAACGAGTTCATGAACCTGCTCGCCGGACATCGAGTCACTACATGCGCGCAGCCAGCAGGCGCGCGTGCGGCTGGCTCTCCCCGTTTCCCGCGCGGGCTCTGGTCACAAGCCAGCCAGCGCGGCTCGGTGCTGGTGATTGTGCTTTGGATAGCTTTCGGGCTAGTCGTTTTGGCTCTCTATTTCGCGCAGTCGTCTTACACCGAGTTCCGCGCCGCGGACAATTACGTCACCAGTCTCGAGGCGGACCAGGCAATCGAAGGCGCGGTTCGTTATCTGACGAACGTTCTGGCAACAGTCCAAACCAATGGCGGGACATTGCAGGACTTGCTGATGTACCAACAGGTGGGCGTGGTGGTCGGTAACGCCATGTTCTGGGTGATAGGTCGCGACACGAACGATTGGCAAACCGGCCCGGTTGTGCCGGTGTTCGGACTGGTTGACGAGGCCAGCAAATTGAATCTGAACACTGCCACCACCAACATGCTTCTCTGTCTTCCGCC
>JAXDCU010000097.1:0-8611 GCA_034677645.1 Verrucomicrobiia bacterium | reverse complement strand
TTTTTCGCGGATCACTCGTTTCCGAGTCGGCGTATGTCGAGTCGAAGACCAGCTATGAGATGGCCAAGGCCCAACTGCGGAGCGCGACGCATCAGGTTGAGATGGCCGAAGCCGCCCTTAAGAGGGCCGAGGAGGACCTGAGCAAAACCACGATCAGTTCTCCTCTCGATGGCATCATTGTGCGATTGAACTCCCAGTTGGGTGAGCGCGTTGTAGGCACCGCGATGATGGCTGGCACGGAGATCATGGTCATCGCCGACCTCAATGAAATGGAGGCGCGAGTGGACATCGGCGAGATGGACGTGGTCCTCATCAAGCCGGGGCAAAACGCCAGACTCGAAGTTGACGCGTTCAAGGATCGCAAGTTCGCGGGGACGGTGACCGAGATCGCCAATTCATCTAAAGGCCTGGGTTTTGGCGGCAGCGGCAGTGGACAATCGCAAGACGCCACCAAGTTTGAGGTCAAGGTCCGTATTAACGAACAAGCGGCATTCCGTCCTGGCATGTCTGTTACCGCCGAAATCGAGACGCGCTCGCGCACGAATGTCCTGACGGTGCCCATCGCCAGCGTGACAACTCGACTTCCCAAATCTCCTGACGAGGACAAGAAATCCAGTGCGAAACAGAGCATCGGCAATCGACGCTCGGGTACGGCGACAAACCAACCTTCAGCGGCCAGCGGGACAAACTCGGCGCCTGTCCTGACCAATGTCTCCACTGTCGCCACCAACACGACGTCCGCCACGACTAACGCGCCTCCGTCAAAGAAACCAGGCGAGAAACCGCGTCCGGTCGAGGTCGTCTTTGTCAAGGAAGGCGACCACGCGCGAATGGCGCTCGTGAAACAGGGTATCAGCGACGACGCTTACACCGAGATCGTGGAGGGCATCTCAGAGGGAATCGAGGTTGTGTCAGGCGGTTTCAAGGCTATCAGCCGTGAGCTCGAAGACGGCAAGAAGGTCAAGATTGGCAAACCTCCGACTGAGGACAAGACAAAGGGCAAGGAGGGTGAGAAGGAATGATCGGGAAGCCGTGAGGTGCGTCCGACCAAAACGGCGACCGCGTCCGGTCTAACTCCGCCACAGTCGCGCACATGAGCTTGATCCGACTTGAGCACATCTCGAGGCACTACAAGATGGGCGTTGAGTTCATTCACGCGCTTGAGGACTTGTCACTGTTGATTGAGCGCGGGGAGTATGTTGCCATCATGGGCCCTTCGGGATCGGGCAAGTCGACGTTGATGAACTTGATCGGATGCCTCGATACGCCCACGGCAGGCATATACGAACTCAACGGTCTTAATGTGAGCGAAATGGACGACAACCAGCTCGCGGAGGTGAGGAATCGCGAGATTGGTTTTGTATTTCAGACATTCAACCTGCTCCCGCGCGCGACGGCGCTGCGCAACGTCGAGCTGCCTCTCATCTATGCTGGGGTGCCGGCGGAAGAGCGGCGCAGACTCGCTCTGGAGGCGCTCGAGCGGGTTGGCCTGGCCGACCGTATCAACCACCGACCGAATGAAATGTCTGGTGGCCAAGGCCAGCGGGTGACGATAGCGCGGGCGTTGGTGAACCGCCCATCGATTCTGCTGGCCGACGAGCCCACGGGCAATCTCGACTCCAAAACCGGCTTGGAAATCATGGCCATATTCGCTGGCTTGTCCCAGTCTGGCCATACCATCATCCTGGTCACTCACGAGGAGGATGTTGCACATTGCGCCCAGCGCATCATCAGGCTGCGCGACGGTCGGATAGCGAGCGACGAGCCGGTCCGAAAGTGACGTGCCATGCGATTCTGGATTGAGCTGCAGGAGGCCTTGCTGATCGCGTGGGACGCCGTCCGCACAAACAAGCTGCGCGCCGGACTGACTACTCTGGGCATTGTGGTTGGCATCGTCACAGTGACCCTCATGGGCACGGCAATACAAGGCATCAACCGCGCCTTCAAGCAGAGCATCTCGATGCTCGGCACCGATGTTCTGTACGTACAGCGGTGTGACTGGTTTATCGACTCGCATGCGGAATGGCTCAAACAACAACGGCGCCGTGAGATCACATGGGCGCAGGTCAAAGCCCTCGAACGGCAACTGACGCTGGCCAAGGCTGTCGCCCCTTTTGTCGACATCCGTCAGACTGTCAAATACAAGAACCGCAGCGCCTCAACGGTCACGATCATCGGCACTACAGACCAGTTCCTGGAGACAGGCGGCGTTGGCATCGATGAGGGGCGATTCTTGACGGCCGAAGAGGCCGAGGGTGGGAGGCCCGTGTGCGTCGTTGGGGCGCAGACGGCAACCAACTTGTTCAAAGGCGACCCAGCCGTCGGAAGTCGCATCTACGTTGGCGACCACTCGTTCGAAGTGATTGGGGTGCTTGAGAAACAGGGCGATTTCCTGGGCGCATTCAGTCTCGATAACCAGGTGGTGATACCAATTCGCCAGTTGACAACGCATTTCATGCCTTTTCCGGACTACGGCATACAGGTCAAGGTGATCGCTCAGGACGCTCTCGAAGATGCCCGAGAAGAACTGCGCGGAGTCATGCGCAAAATCCGCCGCGTGCGCCCTGGCGACGAGGACGATTTCGCGGTGAACCAGCAGGACCAGTTCATCAAGACCTTCGGACGCGTCACCGGCATCATCGCGACGGTGGGCCTGTTCATCACTGGTCTGTCGCTCTTTGTCGGAGGTATCGGCATCATGAATATCATGTTCGTTTCAGTGGCCGAGCGGACGCGCGAGATCGGCATCCGCAAGGCGATTGGGGCCAAGCGACGCAATATCATGGTCCAATTCCTCCTGGAAGCGATGAGCATCTGTTTGTTTGGAGGTCTCATAGGACTGGCCTTGGCGGCGCCGTTGACATTCGCCCTGCGCAGGTTGATGCCGGCGACACTCTCGCTCCCGCTGGTTGGCCTTTCACTGGCCGTGTCGTTGGTAGTTGGCGTCGTGGCCGGTTTTCTCCCGGCATGGCGCGCGGCTCGTCTGGAACCGGTGGAAGCCCTTCGAAACGAGTAGCCGCCAGCGATGAACGCAGCGTCTCCCCAACCTCGCCGATCGCGCGGCAGCCTACTGTGGGCTGAACTCAGGGAGAGCTTCTTCATGGCGATGGGGGCGCTGGCTTCGCACAAACTGCGCTCGTCGCTCACGTTGTTGGGTGTTCTGATCGGCGTTTTCTCGATCATCGTCGTGATGACCGCGATGCGCGTTCTGCAAAGCAACATCGAGAGTGAGTTGAGCCAGCTTGGCAGCCACACATTCGTCGTGCGGAAATGGCCCGCCGTGCACTTTGGCGGACCTGAGAGCTTTGAGAAGTTCCTGAGGCGGAAAAACATCACTTACGCCCACGGCAAGCAGGTCATGGAAAAGGCGACGCTGGCCCAGGTCGTCGGCATGGAAAGCTATCTTTGGGGCGGCGAAGCCATCTCGCGGTATGACAAGACCCCGCCCAACGTCGCTATGATTGGGGGCACTACCGGCGCATTTCCGGCTCACAACTGGATCATAGCTGACGGACGCATCTTCACTGAAAGCGAAGTGGATAGCGCGCGATCGGTTTGCGTTCTGGGAGCTAACGTTGCCAAAATCCTGTTTCCGCACAGCAACGCCTTGGGTGAGGAGGTGAAACTCGATGGCATGAGTTACTCGGTCATCGGTGTGCTCGAGGCGAGGGGCTCGTCGCTGGGTGGCGATCAGGACAACTTCGCCGTTATACCTCTGACGTGCGGCTTGAATCGGTATGGGCGGCTCTGGCGCAGCCTATCCGTTCTCGTCCAGGCGCCGAGCCAGGAGCTTTATGATGACACGGTTGAGCAGGTGCGAGGGATAATGCGTTTAGCCAGAAAAGTGCCACCAGGCGACGAAGACGACTTCGATGTATTCTCGAATGACTCGCTGATTACGCAATTCAAGAGCGTCACGCTGACTGTTCGGCTTGGGGTTGCCGTGGTTAGCTCGATTGCGCTGGTGGCAGCCGGCATTGGCATCATGAACATCATGCTCGTGTCGGTAACTGAGCGAACGCGCGAAATCGGCATCAGGCGCGCCATTGGCGCCAAACGCCGCAACATAATGACCCAATTCGTTCTGGAGGCGGTCGTGCTTTGTCAAGTGGGCGGCGCAATCGGCGTGTTGCTCGGCATCCTGGGCGGCAATGGCGCCGCCTACTACTTGAAAGTGCCGCCGGTCATACCGCTCGATTGGGTGTTCATGGGATTGTTGATCTGCTCAGTGGTGGGAGTCGTTTTTGGGACTTACCCGGCCCACAAGGCAGCCAACCTCGACCCGATCGATTCACTGCGCCATGATTAGTTTTCGACTTGACAGCACATTTGAGCGCTGACGGGCTCAACGGCACAAATGTTCTTCATTCTGCCAGTCGGTGTCGATTACCAGGCGCGAAGGTATCCTGTGGTCACGTTCACCTTTATTGGCATTAACGTGCTGGTCTATGTTGTAGCATTGTCGGCATTCATGGGAGGCGGCGTCGAGGCGGAAAACCGAGTGGTCCTGGCCTTGGGCATGACGCCTGCTCAACTCACGCTCCATGGGCCGTTCACAAGCCTTTTCACCCAAGTCGGTTTCTTCCACCTGCTCGGCAATATGGTCTATTTGTACCTGTTTGGCGCTTGTGTCGAAGACCTGATTGGCCGCTGGCAGTTCGTCCTGTTCTATCTCGCGGGCGGTCTGGCCTCCGATCTGGTCCACATCATTGTCGCGCTAAGTGGCGGCTGGGGAGAGATTCCATTGATCGGCGCGTCCGGCGCCGTCTCGGCCTGCATTGGCGGTTTTGTCCTCTTGCTGAGCAGAACCAAGATCAATTTCAAGTGGGTGTTCTGGCTTGTTCTGCGGGCGTGGAGCGGTGATTTCTGGCTGCCAGCCTGGCTCGTAATATCGTTCTGGTTCGTCAAAGACCTATTCTTCGCCGTGCTGAGCTTGATTGGGGGCCTTTCGGACGGAGGCGTGGCATTCACGGCTCATGTTGGCGGTTTCGTGGGCGGTTTAGCCATGATCGGTCTGCGTCAACTCATGCGCGCCACTTCAGTTCAAGGGGCGCCGGCCACCGCCACGGCGAGCCGCCAACGCGTCACTCGAGTGAGACCAAACGCACAGCCTGGTGGATCGCCGATCTTTATCTACGACGGCGGCATGCAATCGGGCCCGTTTACGCGCGGTCAGGTCGCTGAGCTGATCGACAATGGCCTCTTTTCCGCGGGCGCGATGTTCTGGCAGGAAGGCATGGTCGACTGGCGCGATCTGAGCGAGTTTGAGTAAGAGGGTAGGAACTGTCGTGATGCGAGAGGCTGCTTCTCGCGCGACAGTGACGGAATTTGGTTTCGCATACGGCGTCTTGGAGACATACTCCGATTTGAGTTTGTGGGCAGGGGTGGCAAAACTGTTTTGAGCGCGCCGGTCGAACTGATTCTGTACTGGCTTGCGCGGGTATTGATTGGGCTGCTGCAGTCACTCCCGTTGAAGTGCGTGGCGCGGCTGGGCCGTTTTTGTGGAGGCATTGCCTACTGGCTGGATGCCCGCCATCGTAATGTCGCTCTGGAAAACCTGCGCCGCTGTTTCGAAAGCGACCGGTCGCCACGCGAACTGCGCGAACTCGCGCGAGAGAACTTTCGTCGCATTGGCGAAAACTACACATGCGCCGTCCGGACTTCCGCGATGACTTCCGACGAGATCGAAGAGGTACTTACTGTTCATGGCATAGAGCGTGTGCTCGGCGCGGACGGCAAGGTGTCTGGCAATCGCATTTTTGCCATTGGCCATTTTGGCAACTTCGAGCTTTACGCGCGGGCGGGATCGCATCTCCCCAGTCACCAGTTCGCGACCACATACAAGGCGCTGCGCCAACCCTCGCTAAACCGGTTGCTGCGATCGCTTCGGGCACGGTCTGGTTGTTTGTATTTTGAGCGTGGCAACGATTTGGTTGCTTTGCGGCAGGCGCTGCGGACACAGAAGCTCATGCTCGGGTTATCGGCTGACCAGCATGCGGGTTATCGCGCTCTTCGAGTGCCCTTTCTGGGTGAAGTCTGCTCGACCACGAAAGCGCCAGCGCTCTATTCGCTGCGCTATCACTGTCCTCTTCTGGTCGCCGTCTGCTATCGGACTGGCCTGGCTCGATGGAGGATCGAGGTCGGCCCGGAAATTCCGACGCGCGAGAACGGCCGGCCGCGGTCGATCGAGTCAATCACGCGCGACATGAATCTGGTCTTCGAAGAAGCCGTTCGACGCGACCCCGCGAATTGGTTCTGGGTCCACAGACGCTGGAAACCGGAGAAGTCACGTCCCAATCCGAACTGAGATACAATTCATGGCAATCGATGTCGAAGCAGTGCGGTTCCTTCTGACCGCCGCTCGGAGCGGCGCGGCGTTCCAGGACACTGTCATGCTGGGCAGGCAGGAATACTATGTTGAACCGCCGGAGACGCGACGGCTCCTGAAAGCCCACGGGCTCGATCCAACGAAATACGAACAGGCGCTGCTTCGGTATCCAGACCCGCGCGGAGCAGAGGCGTTCTTCACGACGCTTGGAGCTGAGAGAATTCAGTCGATGGATGCCTCGCCGTACGAAGGAGCCACTTTGGTTCATGACCTTAACGAGCCCGTCCCGGCGTCATTGGCCGGGAGATTCGACGCGGTTTACGACGGCGGAACGATCGAGCATGTCTTCAACGTCAGCGCAGCGCTTGGCAATTGCATGCGTATGGCGAAGGTGGGAGGGCGCGTGTTTCTCCACACACCGGCCAACAACTACTTCGGACATGGATTCTACCAATTCAGTCCTGAGTTGTTCTTTCGAGTCTTTTGCCCCGCGAACGGCTTCGTTATCGAACGCCTTGTCGCTATCGAGTACAACCTACGAAGACGCTGGTACGAAGTTAGCGATCCGCGGTTGATCAGTGCGCGCACGGTTTTGATCAACTTCTTCCCAGTCCTGCTGTTCGTCCAGGCGCTGAAGACAACAGAGGTCGCAGTGTTCGCGATCAACCCGCAGCAGAGCGACTACGCGGACACATGGAACCAAAACGAAAAGGCCAAGCTCTCAGACGACGCACCCGGAATCCCCGCGGCCAAGAATCCTCCAAGTTGGATGCGATCGTCTATGCGGCGACTCGTCGGCCATTTGCCGGGGCTGGTGCGCTTGGTTGAACTACGGCGGTTTTGCGGACTGCGACGTGCCTTTTCTTTCCGGAACAGACGGGCCTTCACGCCGCTGTCCAAACGAAGACTCGAACAATAGCCGCGACGGGCTTTCTCCGCGCAGAGGGAGTCGCCTTTGTCCCCTGTGAACGCGCTCCGTGACGCTGAACCGGGAGGTAGGGCTTGGGCATCTTGCCCAAGGCCATGGGCGGTACGCCCGTGCCACATCGGCTCTTGGAGAGGGCAGTTTCTCTTTTAGAACGCATTGGGACCATGAACGCGGCAGGGACGCGTTCCACCGCGTCCCCGTCTGTTGGCTGAGATCAGGGACCGAGTGGAATCGGTCCCGATCCAGGTTCATGGAAACTTGTCGGTCAATGGGACAAGCGCCCCGAACTCCAGTTTACGGCTGGTAATCAGGCTTATCGAAACCGCATCGAGGCACTGTGGCGGTAGAAGAGGCGATGTTGCACCTTGCGCAGGAACTTCCGCGTTGGCGTGAGTGAGCCGCGGTCGGGCTTCAAATCAGGCAGGGTGGCCATGGGCGCGATCCTCGCCAGGCGCTTGGCGGCCTCGATGCAGTGTTTGTTATGGTAGATTCGGACACCGTCCAGATGTCTGACTGTCGGCCAGCCGCGAACCCGCTTCGGCGCCAGACAGGGCCGGTAGTTGTACTGGCAAGGTAGGATGATAAGATCCTCGTAGAACCGCGTTTGGACTACCTCGTTGAAAGCCACTTGGTGTTCGACGCCGCGATGCCGCGACAAGCCATGCTCCACAATGGCCGCGCGAATTGGGCGGGAGTTTGGCACGTTCCAGAATGTCACTCCGGCGTTCAGGAAGGAACTGGTATAACCCTGTCCCTCAATGTACTGGCCGCCGACGTATTCGATGCAGGCTCCTACGGCCGCTCCTCGTAGCAGCACCGGCAGCTCTGGTATTGGCTGCAGGCAGAGCACGTCGGAGTTGTCGACCAGCACAACGTATTCGTAATCCAGTTCGTCGATGAGCAGCAGTCGCCGGTAGTGCAACTCGCACATTGCGCCATTGTAGGTCGGATCAGGATCGACCTGGCGATAGTGAATGCCGGCTTCGTGCGTCTTTGGAAGCCATCGGTCGATAATAAATGCGTGAAGCTTTAGAAAGCTGTTTTGCCCGAAACTGGCGAAGGTGCGGCCCAGCCTCTCGGCGGGAGGGCCGGCTGCAATCGTGACCGCGGCTTGTCTGGTAGCTGGCATCAGGCGTGGCGCATCCTAGGTCGCGCATCGCGCGGGAACGATGCAACGGGCCAACCCGCTCTTTGTCAATCGGGAACGGGGCGTCCTAATCATCGCGTATGGTGCCAGCAGTTGACTGGTTTCACCACGAAGACACCAAGAACACGAAGGAACGGTGATAAGCGGACCCAATTCTCTTATGCATGGAATAGCCAGAACGCCCATGCTGATCTCGGGGCTCTCCTTC
>JAXDCU010000096.1:0-2789 GCA_034677645.1 Verrucomicrobiia bacterium | reverse complement strand
GGTGCTGCTGCTTTCGCCGTTTGCTCCGCATTTAGCCGAGGAGCTTTGGGCCGTGTTGGGACACGGCGGGACGTTGGCCTTCGCCCCTTGGCCGGAGTTCGACGAGGCGGCCCTCAAGGAAGACACGATCGAGATACCCGTTCAAATATGCGGCAAACTGCGGGGTCGGATTCTGATCGCCGCCGACGCCGACCGCGAGGCGATGGAGGCCGCCGCCCGGGCGGAACCAAAAATCGCCGAAATGCTCGAAGGCAAAACCGTACTCAAGGTAATCGTCGTGCCGGGGAGAATGGTGAACTTCGTGGCGAAGTAGCCCGAATCCGGTTGTAGCGGATGTTTCCCTTGATTTGGTGTTTGAATTTTGACGTTAGATTTTGGGGGGCAAGAGGTTGCGGTGTTTTTTTCACCACGTAATGTAGCCACTACGTACTCGAATATAGGTCTTGACATACGATTTCATTTCCGTATAATGTCACCACTATGTTTGTCGACCGATGTAAGTACGTCACCAAATACGGAAAAACGCACGTCCGTTACCTGATGCGCGAATCGTTCCGCGAAAACGGTAAGGTTCGGCACCGGACGATCCTAAACCTCACGCCTTACGGAGAGGAAACCGCGCTGGCGATCCAGCACGCGCTGAAGCATCGCCGCGAGTTGGCGGCGATGGCCAATCGTTTGCCCGGGGCGCTCGTAAGACAGGGTCTTTCGGTGGGGGCGGTGTGGGTTTTGTTTCAACTCGCCCAAGAGTTGGGCGTTGCCGGGGCGTTGGGCGAAACGCGGCAAGGCAAACTGGCGTTGTGGCAGGTGCTGGCGCGGGCGATCGGCCAGGGTTCGCGGCTGTCGGCCGTGCGGTTGGCATCGGAACACGCCGCCTGCGACGTGCTTGATCTGGAATCGTTCCACGAGGACGATCTTTACGAGAACCTCGATTGGCTGACGGCGAATCAGGCAAAAATCGAGCAGCGGCTTTTTGGGTGGAAGAAGAAGCGCGAGCGTTTTGGGGAGCGGTGGGCATTGAGTCGGGAGCCGGCGTCCGCGCGGTCCCGGCGTGATTGCCGGTCGTCCGATACGGTCTTTCTTTACGACGTCACCAGCAGTTACTTTGAAGGCCGGTGCAACGAGTTGGCCGCGTTCGGCTACAATCGCGACGGCAAGCAGGGCAAGCGTCAGATGGTGGCGGGGTTGTTGTGCGACTCCCAGGGCGTTCCGCTGTCGATCGAGTTGTTTCGCGGCAACATGCAAGACCCGAAAACCCTGGAGCCGCAGATTCGCAAGACGGCCGAGCGATTCGCCGCCGAGAACGTGGTTTTCGTGGGCGATCGGGGCATGATAAAGGGGCCGCAAATAAAAGAGCTTGGGGCCGCCGGGTTCAATTACATCCCGGCGATCACCAAGCCGCAGATCGAAACGCTGCTGGTTCGAGACGAGATTCAAATGGAGTTGTTCGACGAGACGTTGAACGAGGTCGTCACCAGCGACGGCGTGCGTTACATCCTTCGCCGCAATCCGCTTCGCGCCGAGGAACTGGCGGCCTCGCGTCGCGACAAGCAAGCCAGCGTGAAGCAACTGGCCGAAAAGCAAACCGCGTATCTGGCCGAGCATCCTCTGGCGAGCGTGGAAGTGGCCGTCCGCAAGGTTGCCGAGCGGATTGCGCGGCTGAAGCTGTCCGGCTGGCTGAGCGTCGCGGCCGACGGACGACGGCTGTTTCTGGCCGAAGATTCCCCGGCGTTGGCCGAGGCGTCGAAGCTGGACGGGTGCTACTGCCTGACGACGGACCTGACTCCCGCGCAGGCGTCGAAGGAAACGATTCACGAGCGTTACAAGGACCTTGCCCAAGTGGAACGGGCGTTTCGCACCAGCAAGACTGGCCACCTGGAATTGCGGCCGATTCACGTCCGTTTAGAGCGCCGCACGCGCGGCCACGCGCTGGTCGTAATGCTCGCGTACCGGCTGGTGCTGGAGCTTGCCCGGCGTTGGCGCGAGTTGGACATGACGGTCGAAGAGGGCCTGCAAACGCTTTCCACCCTATGCGCGGTCGAGGTTCAACTGGGCAAGTCGCCGGCGGTCAACGAAATTCCGCAACCGCGCGCCTCGGTTCGGAAGCTACTCTCCGCCGCCGGCGTCTCCCTGCCCGCGGTTTTACCCCACAAAGGGGTGTGCGTGTCCACAAAGAAAAAGCTCTCCTCCCGCCGAAAATAGCCGCATTTCAAGCCGCAACTGCCCGTCATCGCTACGACAATCGAGGGAACATCCGTTTTGGAGTTGGAGCAAGTCGGCGGAGCACGGATGCGCATCCAGTTGAAGGGCGGCGCCATGCCCGACCTGGCGGCACTCAGTCAAGCCTTCTGGAGTGGCCGGCCATGATTCAGATCACGCCTCAGATGCGGATCGTGGCGGCGGTCTACCGGAACGACGCGACGGCTCGCGAACAGAAGATGTCTTCCTCGGCGCGGCGGCACTTTCATCAGATCAACAGCGGTCCGGTGATGGAGAACCTTCACGTCTGGCTCGGCCGGCAGTTGGAGGGCCGGCTGGTCGAGCCGAACTCGTCGCTGGGCGTGGCGATTTCGTACATGCTGAAGCACTGGGAGCGGCTGACGCTATTCTTGCGCGTGCCGGGCGCTCCGCTGGACAACAACATCTGCGAACGCGCGTTGAAGCGTGTAATCCTGCATCGCAAAAACGCCTTGTTTTACAAAACCGGCCGCGGCGCGCACGTCGGCGACGTTTTTATGAGCCTGATCCATACCTGCGAGTTGTGCGGGGCGAATCCGTTCGACTATCTG
>JAXDCU010000095.1:0-2583 GCA_034677645.1 Verrucomicrobiia bacterium | reverse complement strand
CTAACTTTCGTTCTCCGGCGCTCCTGGCGCCGCGCACCCTCCTTCGCCCCCCGGCCATGAACTGTCCCTGCTCCCCACTGCCTCGGAGGCCGAACCTGCGTACTATGGCCCTAATTCGGAACGGCAGAGGCCGGCGCGCTCCGCTTGCCACAATAGGTGTTCGCAGCTAGTGTTCTCCCGTCCGCGCGCCGTCGCGGACGGTGTTTATGCGAAAACGCATCGGATATTCGGTGTTATTGGGCGCCTTGGCGCTGAACTTGTTCATTGGCGCGCAGTACTACCTGCGGTCCGCCGAGTCGGCCGACAGAGACGATATCTACCCGAACCTCAGGCTGTTCTCGCAAGTCCTCGAGCGCGTGCGGCAGGACTATGTGGACGGGGAGAGTCTGACGTACCAGGAACTTATCTACGGGGCCCTGAGTGGGATGCTCAACACTCTCGACCCACACAGCGAGTTTCTCGAGCCAGACAAGTACGAAGACCTCAAGAAAGAGACTGAGGGTTCTTTCGGCGGCGTCGGCATCCAGATCGGCATGCGGAGTGGGTTCCTCACCGTTATCGCTCCGATCGAAGACACTCCTGCTTCACTCGCGGGCATCATGCCGGGCGATCGGATCGTCAAGATCGATGGCAAGAGCTGCGAGAGGATGAGTATGACCGAGGCCGTCAAGAACCTGCGCGGCAAACCGGGCACTGAGGTCACCATCAGCGTGTTGCGGCCTTCGACCGGCGCGGTCAAGGACCACAAACTTGTCCGTGCCGACATCAACGTCGCCACGGTCAAAGACATCAATGGCAAGAGCGAATTTCGGATTGCGGCTGACGGCATAGGCTATGTGCGGGTGAATCAGTTTGGCGAGCGGACGGAGTCCGAGTTGGACGACGCGCTGAGAAAACTGGCGGGCCAGGACATGCAGGGTCTGATTCTGGACTTGCGCGACAATCCCGGCGGCCTCCTCGACCAGGTTGCAAAAATCTGCGAGAAATTCCTGCCGCGGCGAACTCTGGTGGTTTCCACCGAAGGGCGCGATCCTTCTGAGAAACGAGAGTACAGATCATCGGGGCGTGGCCAGTATGTGGACCTGCCGATGGTGGTGCTCGTCAACGGAGGAAGCGCGAGCGCGTCTGAAATAGTCGCTGGCTGTCTGCAGGACCTCAAACGGGCTGTGATCGTCGGGGAACAGACTTTCGGAAAAGGTTCCGTCCAGAGCATCATCGCGCTCCAGGACGGCGCGGCGTTGAGACTCACCACCGCGAAGTACTACACCCCCAGCCACAAGGTAATCCACGAACAGGGCATCACGCCGGACGTTGTCATACCTCTGACAATTGAGGAGACCGAAGCTCTGTTCTTGAAGCGAACACCGGGGGCCGTCGAAATCCTCGACCCGGATCGGCAGGAGAAGGTGCGTCAAGTCCGAGACGTGCAGCTCGAGCGCGCCACCGATTTGCTCAAAGGCATCACGCTCTACACCGGCCGCGGCCAAAAGCGAAGCAAGGGCGAAATCGAGAAAGTTGCGGCCAGCCGGGAACGGTAGACACGTCGCCAGCCGGACACAGCCCATCCAGCACATACCTCAGTCCACACGGGACTTCGTGAAGCGATGACGGTTTTGGCATTCGAGACATCCTGCGACGAAACCGGTGCGGCCGTCGTGCGCGATGGGGTGGTGCTGGCAAATACCATTTCAAGTCAGATCACTCTGCACGCTGAGTACGGCGGTGTGGTCCCTGAACTTGCGACACGCGAGCATTTGCGCAACTTGCCCTCCCTTGCGAAAGCCGCGATCGAGACCGCGAGGGTCGAGTGGGACCACGTTGATCTTGTCGCTGCCACGCGCGGTCCAGGTCTTCCTGGGGCGTTGCTCGTGGGACTCAAAGCGGCGCAAGGTCTGGCTTTCAGTCGAAACATCGCTTTCATTGGCATCCATCACCATGAAGCGCACCTCTATTCGCCGTGGATCAGCGGGCATCCGCCGCGCTTTGACCTTGCGTCTTTCAGTCCAAACGTTTCCCTGATCGTGAGTGGAGGACACACGCTTCTCGTCCATGTCAGAGCGCCGCTCGATCACAAGGTTCTTGGCGAGACTCTCGACGACGCCGCGGGCGAATGTTTTGACAAAACGGCGCGACTGGTTGGCTTGGCCTATCCCGGCGGGCCACAGCTCGAACGAATGGCCGAAGGCGGCAACGCACGCGCTTTCGAGTTTCCACGTCCTCTCCTCGACCAAGCTAATGACCACTTCAGCTTCAGCGGTCTGAAGACCTCAGTCCGGTATTTTGTTCGCGACCACCCCGAAACCCTCCAGAACACAAAAGTGCGGCGCGACCTTTGCGCGAGCGTGCAGGCCGCGATTGTCGAAGTGCTCGTCACCAAGACTGTCCGGGCCGCCGTCCGTGTTGGCGCTCGCGCGGTGACTGTTTCAGGAGGCGTGGCCAGCAACCGCACCCTGCGCGGCGAAATCGAGTCGGCCTGTGGAAAGGCGGGCATTGTTTTGCGCGTGGCGGTTCCCGCGTTGTGCACTGACAACGCGGCAATGATAGGAGTCCTGGCGGAATTGAAGGCAAGACAAGGGTTGCCGT
>JAXDCU010000094.1:0-4550 GCA_034677645.1 Verrucomicrobiia bacterium | reverse complement strand
ACACGCCGTTCGTGCGCACTGCCCGCTCCGCCACCAAACGTTTCCGAGTGCCGTCGCCAAGCCGCCATTCAACAGCCGGCGAGCGCATTTCGCCGCTCTCGCGATTGTAGGCGCCCACATTCCAAATTCGATTGTCGCGCTCGTTGTGGAAGGCAAGCCCCACCTGCCATTCAGGACCGAAGCCGCCCTGGGCGGCCGGTTGATGGCGGACAAGAATCTTCCTTGAAGCCTCGGCGGAGTCCGGAACGACCACCTCGTTGAGCAAGAACAGGCCAACGCCAAACACCGCGCCTACCGAGAAATAAGGCACCGACACACGCCAGAGACTCACCCCAGCCGACCTCATCGCGGTCAGTTCCTGGTGCCGCGCGTGGTTTGTGAGCGCGTACAACAAGGCGAGCAAGAGCGACACTGGCAGAACCGTGACAAGCAGCTCTGGAAGGACTACCATGTAGTACTCGACAATGTCTCCAGGGCTGAGATCGCACTGCTGGAAAATGTGCAGATCACTCAACAGATCGAACGACACCCAAAACACAAGGAAACCGCCCAGGCAATAACCCAGCGGCACCGTCAACTCACGCAGGCAATAGCGGTCCAGAAGCCGCATTCGGTCTATCATTCTCCAACCGAGCCACTGGAAAGTCGAGAGTACACTCCGCGTACGACGCGATGCGGTCCTCGTTGACTTCGCGGCGCAGGCGCGGGCAAACTCCATCATCGTGGCGGGGAGATAGGGCGGCAATGAACGCGCCTTGGTTGGCCGCGCTGCGTGCCGCGCCGACCGTCACGCGAGTTATTCCGTGCCCGTGGTGTTTAACCGGGAAGAGCAAGCTCGCGTTGCTTCGATCAAATGTATGAGGTTCAGTCTGGCTGCGACACTCCGTCCGCGACCGGGGCGCAAGCTGCCCGAGGCATTGCGTGCCGAGAATGTGGGCAGTTTGACGGCGGCGTTGTCGCGGGGCTTGCGTGATGTCGCTTTCGAGCAACTGGTCGCCAGGATTGACACTGGCCCCGTCCATTTGGGCGAGAAAGTGCGGGTCTATTTCGACGGAGACGAGGCATTCACGGCGATTGTCGAGGCCATCGACGATGCGCGGCAGGAAGTCCTCTTGGAGACGTACATTCTTCGGGACGACGCGGCTGGGAGCGAGGTCCTGCGCCGACTTGGCAAGGCCGTTGAGCGCGGCGTCTCCGTCCGAGTTCTGGCCGATGCGTTTGGATCATGGACGACTAGGGGCTCTTTTTGGCGACAGATGCGTCAGATTGGGATTCAGGCGCGGCTGTTTCACCCGTTCTGGTCGCACGTATGGGATCATTTGGTGCGCGACCACCGCAAGATAATCGTCATCGACCGCCGACTAACCTTTACGGGTGGAATGAACGTGGGCGATGAGTACGGCTCGCCGTGGCGCACCGGTGAGTGCCGATGGCGCGACACGCACGCGCGCATTGAAGGCTCAACGGCGTGGGAGATGGCGGTCGTGTTTCGAGAAGGCTGGGTGCGCGCCGGCGGTGAGAATTTCGGGATACCAGCGCAGGTCCCTTCCAAGAGCGAAGGGGCTAGGATTCTCGTGCTCGATGCTCGACCAGGCCGTGGATATGCGGAGACAGCCGCGGTGCTGGCGGCGATTATCGGCGCATGTCAGCGGCGCCTCTGGGTCACGAACAGCTATTTCGCGCCGAGGCGCATGATTCTGGAGCTCCTTGCGAGCGCCGCCCGCCGCGGCGTGGACGTCAGGCTGCTACTGCCGGGTGCAAGCGACATACCGCTGGTTCGGCACGCTGGGCACGGATGTTTCACGGAACTGCTGCGTAACGGCGTGCGAATTTTCGAGTATCAGCCGGCCGTCTTGCACGCGAAGACGCTCGTGGCGGATGACTACGTATCGGTTGTCGGTTCTTCCAACCTGGACGTGCGTTCTTTTCATTTCAATGCGGAATGCAATGTGCTGGTGCTCGATGACGAAACCGGGCGGAACATGGCGGCAGCATTCGAGGCCGACCTTCAGAATTCGATTGAGATCAAGCTCGCCGAGTGGAGGAGACGACCGTTGTGTCATCAGTGTCGTGATGCTCTGGCCCGTTGCCTGACACCGGTGCTCTGAGCTGACAACGACGTGATGTGTCCAGATGAAACCTTGTCGTCGGCCGGTGAATAGCCGACAATGAGCGACGGATGCCATGATCGAGTTTGACCAGAGAATTCTGATGACCGGCTTTGGCGTGGTGGCGAGAGCCACCCTGCAGATGTTGCTGAAGCATCTCCGCGTCCCGTTGCGCAACATTACCGTGATCGATTTCGCGGACCGCGAGGAAGTCCTGAGGCCTTGGATCAACAAAGGCCTGCGGTTCGTTCAGGAACGCGTTACGCCGCTAAGCTTGCCAAGGCTTCTGTCGACACACGTCGGCGCGGGCGGATTGATCGTCGACCTGGCATGGAGCATTGATTGCTTCGACATGCTCGAATGGGCGCACAACAACGAGGTGCTCTACGTCAATGCCTCGGTGGAATCATGGGACCCGGCGTCGGACATGCACAGCAAGTCGTCCCTGGAGAAGTCGCTTTACGCGCGATATCAGCAGATGTTGCCACTGGCAAAGCGATGGCACAACACAACTACCGCGGTCATTGACCACGGCGCCAATCCGGGTCTGGTGTCACACTTTCTAAAACGGGGCTTGCTGGATATTGGAGCAAGAGTACTCCACGACAAGTCAACGCCCCGGCCGCAACTGCGCAGGCTGGAACGTCTAATGCACAACAAGGAATTCGCCCGGTTGTCCCGCGAACTTGGCGTAAAGGTCATTCACTGCAGCGAATGGGACACCCAACGCGCGTCCCTGCCGAAACGGCCCGACGAATTCGTTGCCACTTGGAGTGTTGAGGGCATGTGGGAGGAGTCGATCTCGCCTTGTGAGCTGGGCTGGGGCACGCATGAGAAGTGGCTGCCCCCGTTCTCCACCATGCCTGACGCTGGCCCCGCCAACCAGATCATCCTGCCCCAGATGGGTTTGAACACCTGGGTACGCTCATGGGTGCCTAGCCAGGAAATTGTCGGCATGGTCGTCACGCACGGCGAGTCATTTGGCATATCGCACGCCCTGACCGTCTGCGAGAACGGCCGCCCCGTCTACCGCCCCACCGTCCATTACGCGTACATGCCGTGCAACGACTCCATCGTCTCGCTGCACGAGCTCCGGTGTCGAAATTACGAGCTCCATCCCAACAAACGCATTCTCACCGATGAGATTACCGAAGGAATGGACCTCGTCGGCGCGTTGATCATGGGGCATCCGTATCAGTCCTGGTGGACGGGCAGCATGCTGAGTATTCAAACCGCAAGAAGAAAGGTGCCCCACGCCAACGCCACTGCGGTGCAAGTGGCCGCTGGCGTCATGGCGGCGGTACTGTGGACGATCCGAAACCCGCGACGCGGCGTCTGTTTCCCGGAAGACCTCGATCACGAAGAAGTCCTAACGGTGGCTCGGCCTTATTTGGGCCGTATTGTTTCTCAGGCTTCTGATTGGACGCCGTTGCACCGACATCGCGTCTACTTCGGCGAGAATCCAGAGGCCCAGCCGGACCACAGCGATCCGTGGCAGTTCACGAACTTCCTGTTTCGTCCTTGAGCTGTGACTCTGCTGCCCGATTATGAATCACGATGCGTTCTTCAGGATAACCTACGGGCTTTACGTCGTCAGTTCGACGCACGGCGGGCTCAAGAACGGGTACATCGCCAACGCCGTCTTTCAGGTGACAGCCAAACCGCCCAGATTCGCCATCGCCTGCAACAGAGAGAACTTCACTTGCGGCCTGATTGCTCGAAGTCAGGTGTTTGCCATTTCCGTCCTGCGGCAGGACGCCAAGGCCGAATTGATACGCATTCTTGGGTACAAGTCGGGCAGAGACGTCGACAAGTACGCGTTTGTTCGCCATCGGCTGGGCCAGACCGGCGCGCCCATTCTTCTGGAGGATGCTTTGGCATGGTTTGAGTGCAGAGTCGTGCAAACGATCGATGTCGGCACACACCTCCTTTTCGTCGGTGACGTGGTCGACGGTGATGTGATTGATGGTCCCGGAGTCCCGCTCACTTACGCCTACTACCGGGATGTCAAGAAAGGCAAAGCGCCAAAAAACGCGCCCACATACATTGAGCCATCCATGCCTGAGCCGTCGGAGAATTCTCTCTCGTCTTCAGGTAAGTATGTTTGTGCCACGTGCGGCCACGTCTATGATCCCGCGGTGGGCGATCCGGACGCCGGAGTGCCGGCGGGCACGCGATTCGAGGATTTGTCGGCGAACTGGGCATGCCCGGTCTGCGGCGCCACCAAATCGGATTTTGTGAAGGAACTCTGACGTTGGTTCAGGCTCTCGATCAGTCATTAAATCGCACCACTAGTGTCCGGTTTAAAACCCCGGTAAACACGGTTGATTATGATGCTCAGGCATAATGAATGTCGGTGTTTGTTGCGAAAGAGCCTGTAAAATGGGCGTTTTCTCGAAAAGCGACAGGCTCAGAATCTGTAGAATGGTGTAGAGGCTGGCC
>JAXDCU010000093.1:0-14887 GCA_034677645.1 Verrucomicrobiia bacterium | reverse complement strand
AGCGGAGCGATAGCGAGACGCTCCTGCTCGGCCTTCTCCTTTGCGGCCTTGGCTTCCGCGGCCTTTCGCTCCGCTTCGGCTTTTGCCTCGGCAGCACGTCGCTCCTTCTTTCGTTGGTGGAGAATGTCCCCCACCACCTTCTGAACCGTGTCGCATGCTTGGAACCACCCGTAACCGGCATTGGTCTTGGCGCCGAGGCCGAAGGTTTCGAGGCCCGTCTTGAGCCAGGCGCGGGCGTGGGCGACGAGGCTTGCGTCAGCTCCACGCAGGGGCGCGAGGGCGAAGGTCAAGACGTGGCCAGGGGCGACGGCGGGGAACACTACCGGATTGGGTTCCTCGGTGTCGGGGGCGGTGGCGTACTGCGGATTGCCGTCGTAATACTCGCGGTGGTGGCAGGTGACGACATCGAGTTCGAGTTTTCCGAGAGGCGGGACTGCGAGGGGCAAGCCGTCCACCTTGTCGGTTTTGCCAAGGTCCACGGGGCAGGCGGGGAGGAAGCAAACGCTGCCGGCGAAGTCTTTGGGGAGCGCAAGCCTCTGGCCTGCCGCCTCCGGCGTCCTGCCGGAGGCATCGGACGAGAAGCTGTTTTGTTCGTTGACGGCATCGGGCGGGACGCCCGATGCGGCACGCGAGACGCGCGCGCGCTCCAACAACCGCATTGCTTCCTCGCGCACAGTTCCCCACAGCGCATCGCCGCAGGCCCAGGCGAAGTCGGAGCGTCTTTCTTCCCAGAGCTTCTGGCAGCGTTGCTGGAATCGCGCGTCGTCCTCGTCGCGTTTGGGCGTTACTCCTTTGAGCACTTTGGCGCGCGTCTTCCAATCCTGTTCGCACCAGCCGAAGACGCGGGCGATGGCGGCGAGCATCTCCGTTTGAGTGGTGAAGGAGTCACAGGCCGCTTTGAACAAATTGTCCTTGTCTGGCTCAGTAACGCCGGGTTTTTGGCCGGTTTCACACCATTCGTGCAACGCTGCCAAGGCGGCGCGGCGGGCGCAGCCCTTTACGGCGCTGCCCGGGATGTATGGAAGACCGAACCGGTCGAGACACAGGCCGGCGTTTTCCATCACGCCGCCGGCCATGTTGACCATGAGGCGCGACTGGAGCTGGGCATAGATGATGATGTTCTTCGACGCCACTGATTCCAGGAAGGACTGGCGGGACATGGTTGCCTTGCTGGCTTCGGCGGGACCGATGACGGAGGTGGGCCTGGCCATGGGGGCCGTATCGTCGAGAAACGCAGTCAGCTTTCGGCGCTCGTTATCGTTCCGGGCTTCACTGCGCTCTTTTTCCCACCGGTTTCGTGTTGTTTGAATGGTCTTGAAGGAATCCTCGCAAACGCGACCGAAATTCAGGCGACGAGCCTCATCCATTTTAGGATCCTGCAGATCGTATACGAAGCGGTCCAGAAGCAGCGAGCGACTATCGAACTTGTCCGCACTGGGGGCGAAGAGCGCGGCGGTGTCGCTGGGCATTCGAATCGGCATGGCGTAGTCCTCCGTCAGTCTTTAGGGGCGAATCGTTTTAGGTAGGCGATGAACGCCAGGGCTTCGCTGGTGGCGGCCTGGAGTTGGCGCGAGTCCCGCTTGCTCAGGTCATCAATCATGGCCTTGAGCGTCTTGGTTCCCGTGGCAAGCAGGCTACGCTGAGCCAGGTGTTCAGCGGTCGCTTCAAGCGCCTTTTTCATGTCTTCGCGGTTTTTACCGCCGCCCTCGGCATCGCAAAAGGCGCCCGTGGCAAGCAGGCCGCTTTGCATGATCAGGGCGGGCAGCTTGTTGACGGCTGAGCGGCTCAAGTCGGTCGCCGCTGCCGCTGGCAATGCAGCCGCGGCCCGAATCTGTTCAAGGTTTTTCATAAAGGTTCACCATGTGGTTTGGACATTGGGGTATCGGGGAATGTGGGGGTCGGGAGTCAGCATGATCAGGCGGAATTCGAGAGCGGTGGCCACCAGCAGGCGGTCAAAAGGGTCGAGGTGGATCGGAGGCAGTTGGGTGGATTTGGCCGCCAACAGGCCGGTTACTGGTATCTCGGTAAGGGTATAACGCCGGCAGACTTCGGGGAACCATTCGCTGACGGGCTTGGGCAGTCGGAGTTTCTTTCTGGCAACCTTGATTCCAAGCTCCCAGGCCGACACAGGGGAAGCGTAAATGACCGCACCATGCTGTGCGATCGCAGCGCGGGCCTTTTCGGATAGGCTGCGTGGATTGTCGGTCAGCCACAAGAGGCTGCACGAATCGAGGAGATAGTTCATCGGTATTCGGCCGGCCATTCGTCCTCGCCAAGAGGTTCGGTGGGGTCGTAGTCGATCCCGATAGGCTTGAGGTCCGAATGTGTCTTGAGCCGGTTCACAGGACGCCTCACGGGGGTCGTCAGTTGAGCCACGGGCAGGCCCTTGCGGCAGATGACCACGGTTTCGTTCTTCTCCTCCACCGCCTTGACCAATTCGGACAGGCGGGTTTTGGCTTCGTGCATGTTAACGGTAATCATACTTAGCCAACTTAGCTAGACACGTTGCTGTTGGCAAGTCTCACGGTGCAGTAGCCGAGGCCAGTGGAGGCATCACCGCCGAATTGGAAGACCTTGCCGTCGGTCTTGTCAGCAAGTGCATTCAGCGCGGCTTCAGCTTTCCGCCGCTCCTCTTTGGTCCTGTTGGCCGTGCGCTCGTCGAAGGCGTGGAGCACGGAATAGAACATCGCCTCGCTGGGGACGTTCTCTTGGTTGAACAGCGCGCCGCCGGCGGCGGTGCCGGTCTCGTCGCTGATGCGAACATGTTGCGCCACCTCGCAGGCGTTTTGGGCGAAGAAGCTCATCATGCCGTTGCTGAGAATGACAAGGCGGCTGCCGACTTCTTGCCAGACCGGATCGTCCGGTAACAGTCTCTTGAACGCCTCGCCCAATTCGGCGGGTAGTTCGCGAGCATGAGTGAAGGTGTATTCCTCCAGGACTGCTTGTGTCTTTTCAGTGCCACCGTCTTTGAATTTCAAGCTTAACGGGCCTGCGGCCGCGAACAAGGCCTTGGAGTCGCCATCGCCGCCCGAGAAACTCTCAGCCTCAACCCCGGTCAAGGCTTTGATGCCATCCACGCCGTCCCTCGCTGCGCGTGCCAGCATCAATGGGCAGGTGATCCAGGCGAAGCTGCCGCGCGCCGAGCGAATGGGGAAGGCCAGCAGGCGGGCCTCGGAGAAATGGAGTGCGCCGGCGAACGAGTGGTTGGCGTTGTCCGAGCCGAAGAGCCAGGCGGCTTCGCTGGCTTCGACCAAGGTCTTTTGCCCGTCTTTGCGCTCTCTGACTCTGACTTTCTTGTCGCCGTCGGGGAGTAGACCATTGTTCCACGCGTCCGCGAACGTTCCCTTGAGGCTTGTTGCCGGGATGACCGGAAGGCCGGTGTGGCGCTCGCGGATGATGGGTTGGTCAATCGCGCCCACGCTGGAGCCGGCGCCGACGTGGAGTGGCGTTCGTGCAAAGAGATAGAGCAGTTTTTGTTTCATGTGACGGATTGTGTTTCGATTCGTTTGTGTTTGCGATCCTCAGGACGTCAACGGACGTCACCAAAAGGTCTCCCAAGTGCCGCAGACGCCCAGGCCGTAGCCCTTCTCGCCGAGCAGCGTGCTGCGTCGGTTTCTGATCTCGGTGCCGGCTGTCGTGCCGTGCCAATTGAGGGCGTTGGCCAAAGCAGCGGCCGCTTCAGTCGAGTCGGCCTCGAAGTAGTAAACCGCGCCGGCGGGGACCGCGAGGTGGGTGGAACACGCGCCCGCTTCGCGTTCGTCTGCTTGGGTGGAAAGGGGATCGCCCAAGTTCCAGCCCGTGACGACGAGGGGCTTGGGAACCAGCGCGGCCACCAGATCCGCGGAAAGCGGGGTTCCGTCACCCACGAGCTGACGCCCCTCACGCCGTCGGGTCGTCCGGGCTTTCAAAAGGACGCGACCCGTCTTGGCGTCCACCCAGTTGGGCAACCAACCTCCAGGATGAGATTGGATCGGATTCCCGTGCCGGTCGCGGAGCGGCTGTCCGGTGGCATCCGTGTCTAGAATCTCCGGCCAGATGCTGGGGGAGAGCAGCACCCATTTGACGCGGGCTTTGCCCGAGCGCGGACAGAGGTTGAAGCTCGTGCGTCCCAGCGGCAGCGCTTCCCGGGGTGCGGCCTCGATGCGCCGCGCGGTGCAGATTCTCTGCTGGCCTCCGACAACAATGCTAGGCTGCTGGCCGAGGAGTTGTCGGAGCAGCCGCTCGTCTTCGTCTTTGGCGCACCAAGCCAGGGAACCCAAGCGCCAGTTCAGCGTGTCCTTCAGCCGGAGGTAATGAGCTGAGTAGATACGCTGGCCATCCTGGGTTTGCCGGTCTGGATCAATCCCGATGCCGACGTACGCCTCGGCGTCAAACACATCGGAGTCGCTCCATGCTTCCCCGTCCAGGGAGGAGGCACGGTCTTCCAAGTAGGCTTGGAACGCACTGCGGCTCAACCATGTCTTGGCGGCGGACTCCTTGGCAGGAGGCAACCGGCTCGCAACGGCGTGCTTCAGGGGCGTCGAAAGCGAACCTGTGTCTCGCCAGTCGCCAGCCGCCGGAAGTAGGGCGGGAGTAAGCGACGCGTCCTGGAGGTCAGCGGGGCGTGGCAAGAGCCACTGCTGGGGACGGTCTTGCGCGTCCACACGCACCGGAAAGGGTCCGGCAGTGATGAGTGAACCAAAGCGCCGATGCCGTTCTGCGTCCACCGGTTGCTTGTGCCGGACAATGCGGTGGACATGGTCGCCATAGCGGGTCTTGTGGCCATTCACGTCGGCGGTGGTGATCGGGAAACCGCGATGCAGCGCCATGTGGAAAGCGCTGTTGACGACGTGGGGCAGCGGCCAAGCCGCGCCGTGGCCGGCGAGCGAGCCAGTCATGGGCCGGCCATCGCGAAAGAACAGAACGTCGGTGGGTTGCAGCAGGATGGTGTTCATGCGGTTCGCCTTTCGGCTTGAGAAGTTGAAACTGCGGATGGCGCAGATGCCGGTGCTGGGGAGCCATTCCCCGCAGTGCGGTGTGCAAAGGCGACGGTTTGGCAAAGGCCGATGAGAGCTTGCAGGGGCGCTTCCTGGAGGCACGTCCGAAGCCGCTCGAGCTGCTGGACCGCGTGAGCACAGGGGTCCACAAGGGCTGGATCTGCTAATTGAGCGAGCGCGTGCAGCTCGGCCAGGGTGTGTTCCGCCAGACTCGAGTCGTCGGTGATTCTGCTTTCGACGATCTTCCACAGACGTTGAGCGCGTGGCACGAGAATTGGATGCCCTTGCAGCGCTTTTGCCACCTGCTTCGCAGCGGCGCGTGCTTGCTGCTCCGTTGTCCAGCGACAGAGTTTCTCGACCAGGCTCCGCCGCTCCGGCACAGCGCGCTCCTCCAGCCATGCCTTGCGCAACTCAACTTTGGCCGCGCCGGACTTGCTCTGACGGCCGATGACGAAATCCAATTCCCGCAGGATGACCGGGACGGTTTGGAAGCCGTCCACACGCTGAACGGCGCTGGCCGAAAGCGACGTGTGCGACGTCAGGTACGGGCTCAGCAGTTCGCACACCCGATGCGGGAACTTGGTGCTGACTTCTTCCTTCTCCAACGCCTCGGCCATCCGGTGGTACAACTCCAGTCCGCCGGAGTCCCACTGGCAGCCCCATTCGGTGATTTCACCGGAGCGTTTCATTAGCGTGACGGCCACGGCGCCTCGGTCGAGGTCGTTCTTGGCGCGTCTCTCGGCGTCCCAAGCCGCCCGGACCACATCCTGGATCGGCGATTTGTAGTGGGCGATGGCGATGCCCACGGAGCAATCCGCTGCGGGGCCGGGGACGAGAAAGGAGAACTTCACCGGCTCGTCGAGGAGGCCGGCTTCGGCCCCCGATCCTTCCGGCGCGGCCTGTGTGGTGAGCTTGATGAAGCCCGGATGCTCAACCACGAAGAGCGGAGTTGAGCGATCGGATTTCCATTGTTCGCGTTTTCCGGAACGACGATTCACAACACCTTTGGCGAGGTTGGACAGACCCCGCTCTCCACGAAAGGCGGCCCGCAACGCGCGGGCGCAAGGGATGGCGGTGTCCGCCGGCAGGATGGCCAGCACGTCGTCACCGCCGGAATAGATGAGCCGGCCGTCGAATGCTTCGACGATGCGCCGGGCGCAATGCAGGCCGAAGTTGGCGAGCAATTCGGAGAACTGAAGGTGAAAGGATGGCGAGAGAGGACGGCGTGCCTTCAGGAACGCCTCATTGCCGCGTTGCTCGTGCTCGAAGTACTCACGTGCCTCGCGCGAGAGTTGCCCGGCCAACTCCGGACATTTGAGACCGCCAACCCACTTGCCCATCTCGTCGCCATCGAGAGCCAGGACGGCGAAGTATTTGCCCTCTTCTTCAGTGCCGGATCCGTCGTCGGCAGTCGGCGCGAAAGGCTCGTGCGCGGCAATCGAGCGGGTGTTGGGCATGGCGAAGTCGAAGTCCGGATATTGAGGATTGAATTGATGTTCCTTCGACAGCCATGTCAGGTGCCAGAGACGTTTGAGGAGTGTGGATGCCCCAAGAAAGTCGCCTGGCTTGAAGACGTTCTCGTTGCCGTCGGCGAGCTGGCGGGACAACGCCTTGGCCTGCTTTTCGTCGGACGGAACTTCGAGGCAAGCCTCCTCCTTGCCGTTGAGCGAGTCCTTGTTCTGCCGCCTGTCCACGCGCCAGCCGCCATCGCCCCAGGCCGCAAAACGCCGGGTGTTTTTCACGGCGTCCAGTTGCCACCTGACAAGGGCAAAGAGAGCGGACCAAGCGTTGGAAACCTGCGAGAGCGGCCCGGCTTTGCCTTCCGCGCCGGTGTCCTGGTCCCAAAAGCACCACGGGTCCCGATGCTCCTTGGGCATGCGGTTAAGCATGGTGAGAACGCTGCGCAGCGGATCGAGCGGATGGCTGCCTACTACCTCGCCCGGCAGGTGGCCCGTTGAAGCAAGCGCCTCCTTGACCGTTCTCGGCCAAGGCAGCACTTGCCAATGCACTTCCAGCAGCTTCTGCACCTGCGCCATGAAACGTTCGGCGTTCACGCTGCCAGGTGCCTTTTCGGTGCAATGACCAGACACGGAGCGTGCGATGCAATGGAGCTTTTCGCGAATTTCATTTTCCAGATGCGCGGCGTAGCGCGCAGCTCCCGTACGTCCCACGTCATCCGGCGACTGCCACTTGGGGTGTTCGGCCATCGTCGCCGGCAGAAGAGCGAGGAAGCGGTTGGGGAGGCTGGGCGTCAGCAGCCGTTCCTTGCCACGCGGGTCGTAGTATCGAAATGCCTGCCAAAGTTCCGAGCCATCCGCCGCTTTGTGGTGGTCCCAAAGTTCGCGGCGTAACAGCAGGTCCAGGATCGGCTGGTTGGCGAGATTCGGGAAGATTACGTGGTCCGGCCCGAAGTCGAGGGCGATACGGGCCAACACCGTGCCGACGAGATAGCTCAAGAGGTAGGAGCCACTCCAAAGGTCGCGGGTGTTCCGTGCGGCGGCGATGAATTCCTGCACCGGGCCGATGGAAAAAAGGAGGAACGCGGGCCGGTCCGGCGGCGGTTTGGGCTTTTGGCTCTCAGCCCTTGCATCTAGCCAGTCCTTCAAGCTCCCGCCAAGGCACCCCTGAAAGGCGCTCGTGACTGCGAGGTGATTCCAGATGGTATGGTCGGGAAGACGGGTTTCGGCGGGCAGGCAACCAAACCTCTCGTCTGCTGCTGACGCCCAGTTCTGCCAGAACCGCCAGGCGCAAATGAACGCCGCGCGAGGATCATCATCAGCGATGCGCGGCCGGGTTTTCAGCGAAATGTCCAGTGCAGCCGCAGGCGACGCAAACGGCATGGGGAACTGGATGGCCGCAGACCCTAGCGGGTGGCGGAGGGTGTTGTCAGTCGGGTCAAAGTCCGAACGACACAGAACAGTGTCGCCGACTCGAGACTTTGGCCACGGCAAACGATCCGCAGCAGACGCGGCAAAGTCCGCTGACTTGCGGGTGCTTTCATTCGGTTGGAAGCCTTCGGCTTTGGCCAGGGCTTTCGCGCGACCCTCGTGGTCCGCGATGTCAATGACCTTGTCGGGGCTGTCGTGCAGGTAGGCGCTCAGCTTTCGGCGCCAGTAGGTCTTGGATTGTTCGTCAAGGCTCATCGGCGTTGGTCAGTTGGCGGCAGTGTGAGTGCAGGTAGGCGAGGAGTTTACGTACGTTGCCAGAGGCTCAACTTCATAGGCGCAGTTCATTCAAGATGCACATGCCCAAAATGGCTCAGGCGGCGGGGCGCTGCCAACGCGGGGACGTCCGCGGACGTGCCAAGGCGCGCTGGGCAGGCCGCTTCATGCGTGTGAGGACAGTGTACGGCGCGCGCCACGGCTTGGCAAGGCTCTCTGCAGGTCGTCTCTGCAGGTCGCCGTCTGTTCGGCGCACTTGGCGCGGCATTCATCGTTCTCATTCTTCGCCTGAAAGTATACACGGAGGGGTCTGACATCCGTTGACGCTCCTTGATACAAAGTGTCGAGCGATTTGGAATCCAAAGCGCCGGCGAGCCGGACGCAGTCCAAACGCTTCGCGCCGGACACGCCGCAGGCTGTGGAAGGTCGCCCCAGTCCCGCAATTGCGGGGGAGCGCGCAAAGCTTGCTCTCGCTTTGGCGATACCCTCCGGCTGCGGCTGCGCCGCGCTGACCGCGGCCAACCTGAGCATCCCGGTGATCAACGGCGCGCTGGCGCTGGGGACCTGGCAGGGCATTTACCTCTGGGAACGCCGCCAGCGTTCGCACACCCGCCAGATCACGGCGCATTTTATCGGCGAATAGGGCCGAGCGCGCCACTGAACTGCGCATATCGAAGCCGTCGATGTCCCCGAGTGCGACCGTCGGAGTCGCGTTCCGTGTGGGCTTGCCCCGCTGGGGCCAAAGGGTTACTGTATGGGCCATGTTGGATTGGACGCAATGTCCCGTGGTCGAGCGGGTGCCTGGCAAGGTGAGTGGTGCGTGGCTGTTCAAGGGCACGCGGGTGCCGGCGCGCGCGCTGTTCGAGAACCTCGAGGACGGGGCCACTGTTGACGACTTCCTCGATTGGTTCCCGGGGGTAAGCCGGGAGCAGGTCGAGGCCGTCCTCGAGCACGCGGAGCGTAGTCTGGCAACTGCCTGACGGCTTCGCGCGACCGAGGGCCGAAGGGATGAGAATCCTCCTTGACCAAGGCACGCCGGCACCGTTACGCCACGCGCTGACCGGGCACACGGTGACGACGGCGTTTGAAATGGGGTGGTCCGAACTCGCGAACGGCGACTTACTCCGCGAGACGGAAGCGCGTTTCGACCTGCTCATCACGACTGACCAGAATCTCCGGTACCAACAGGACCTCTCGGGCCGCCGATTGGCGATTCTGGTGCTGCCCACCACCAGTTAGCATGAGATTCAGCGGCACGAGACCGAGGTCGCGGCAGCGGTTCAAGCCCTGCCGCCGGGCGGCTACGTGGAAATGCGCTGGTGAAATCCCGCGGGCAGGCTTTGGTTTTTGTTTGTTTCACGTGTTTCGGCGTTCGCCACACTGAAGAGGCAACGCTCAGCTTCGTGGGACTACCAGAGGGCAAAGGGACTTATGTCCTGCTCGTGTCGGTCGCCCAGAGGAACCGGCTGACGATCGGGCGACTCGGGGCATTTGTCATCGTCCCCGGCTTCTACGCTTATGTTAGCAGCGCCTGCGGGCCCGGCGGAATCCGGGCGCGGGTCGAGCATCACCTGGAATCCACAGCCGCGCCCCACTGGCACATCGACTACCTGCTCGGCGTCGCTACCCCCGTGGAGGTCTGTTTCGCGATCTCGGACCGCGAGTTGGAACACGATTGGGCGGAATTGTTGGAAGAGGCGCCGTCCTTCAGGTCGCCGATTCCGCGGTTTGGTTCGTCCGATTATCGACGGAGCCGGACCAGCCATCTGTTCTACGCCAAGCGCCGGTCTTCGTTCCGGTCGTTCGAGGAACAGATTAGGATCAGCTTCGAAGCCGAGGTGCGACCGCAGCGCGTGGTTCTGACAGCGCAGCAGGCAGGATAACCTCGAGTCGGATGCGAGGTCGCCGGAGGGCACCAGCCGCGCACCGGGGCGGAGCATTGTCGATTCGACCTTGGGCTGTTCGAGACGCTGGCTGGTCCGTTGTACGGCGGGGTAGGCATCGGACGGTACTACCTGAACGTGCGCTTCTTGTGCCACCGGAGATCACATCAGGTTTGATGAGGCAGGTTCAGACCGCGCTGGCCGGGCGAAGTGCTCGGTCACCAAAGTCCAGTCTTCGTCGTGGGCAAACTGTTCGAAGGTGTTGCCGGCGGGCGCCAGGCGGCGCTGAACCTCTTCGTGCTCGCCAGCGGTCAGCAACGCCAGGAATTCGGCAGCGGCGTTGGCGGGCATCGCTGTACTTGGGGGGATGAGGACATGCGGGCCGTGGGCGCCGCCGAACCAACCGGCAGGCATGCCGGCCAGGCCACGTTCCGGCTGCGACTGGCGCCAGAGCAGCCGCACCAGGGCGCGGTGGATGTACGTCATCATGGCACCTGAAGGGCCAACCGAGTGCCAGCCCGGTTCGGGTCGCTCGGTGAGGGCCAGTTCGAGTCCGTCCGGACGCACGCGCCAGGCCAGAAACCGGCGCGGTTTCGGCCACACCCCGGCGCGATTGAATCGGGGCTTGAGGGCCAAGAGCAGTTCGGCTTCACGTTGGAGAGCCGCAGCTTCGTCTTCACAGGTTTCCCAGTCGATCCGTTCGATTCTGTGCAAGAGGCGCAGGAGGCGACGTGGTAGGCGATCAGGGTTCGCCACCCTGTAGCTCGCCAACCGGTGCCGGAGGTTGCGCGCCTTGCCGACGTAAAGGACCGCGTCGCCGACGCCGTACATGAGATAGACGCCAGGCGCCTCCGGCAATTGGCGGAAGAAGGCTTCGCCCAACCGGTCAACCGCCGGCTGCGGGTCAGGCCAGAAGCGCAGTTGTGTCGGCTTCACTGCACATGCTCGTTCACCCGGCCAACCGGTTCGGGCGGTTCCAGCGAATGCGCGCCAACAGCAGGTCGCCCCGGATGCCGTTGCGCGGTTGCCATTCGCCGACGGTGACCCACGACTCTTTCGCGCTGGCATTGGTCGTGTGAAAGTTGCCCATCAGGGCGACCCTGTCGGTGTCGTTGACACCATCACCGACCAGCGGCAGAACCACCTGCTCAGTCTCACGCACAAGCCGCAGCGAACGCGTGTCCACCCGGGCCATGAATAAGGGCGCCCGCCAGCGCACGACGTTCAGGTTCGTGGGGTCACGGCGCGTGTACACCAGGAACAAGGCATCGGAATGCGCCAGCCAATGTTGCTGGGTGGTGGACATGACCAACGGCTCGCCGTCGTCCCAGGTCCACGGCTGCTTCGGCGCCCACCGGAGGCCGTCCTCGCTCATTGTCACGTAACCGCGCTGGTCCTCCGCCCGGAGCGTGAGGAAGACCCGCCCATTGAAGCGCGTCATCGAGGGTTCGAGCAATCCGCGGCCTTTGTCGTGCGTGATTGGCTCGCCGACCTTCTTCACGACCAAGGCCTCACCGTCGAAGGCGCACCGCGCGCCGGCGACTGATCTCGGGCTGCCCTTCACACCAAACGACAGGCCAAGCAGAATGTCGCCGTCTTCGAGCGTCACCCGCTGGCCGCAGTTGTTCGAGTAAATGAACGAGCCACGCGCATCCTCCCAGACCAGCTTGCGGCGTTCCGACCAGCGCCCATCCCGCCAGACGGCGTAGATGGGCCAGCGCGGTGGCTGATCCGCGGAGAACTTCGGGCCTCGATAGAACACGTTCTGCCCCAGAGCCAGCACTGTGCGGGTGCGCGGATGATACTCGGGCACCACGTCGCAAACGCCTTCCTCGGCGCCGTCAGGTTGCTTTACCCGGCCCAACGGTGGCACGGGCTGAGGCTCACTCCATGTCCGGCCCATGTTGGTTGACTCCATCCAGTGCACAGGCCCGAAGTAGTCTGAGCCAGCAATCGTCTGCAGAGTCATGAAGGCGATCCTGCTATCGCCAGCCGGGATCATGCAGGCGCGCGGGTGAAACCACGTGGGTCCACTGCCGTCCCGGCCGCGTCGGAGCACGACCTTCTCGATGCTCGCCACCAGCGGGTCGCTTCCGGCCGCACACCGGAAGCTGGCAAGGGGTGCCAAACCCGCGCTGAGTCGGGCGAAGAACTGGCGGCGGTTGAATTCCGGCGGGTACCTCATGGCTTCGCCCACTTTGAGCCAGAGCGCGCTTGCGAGCACAACGTTCCCTGTGTCGATGGGAAGTTCAACATCAAAGAGTGGTCTTTGCAGAAGATAAAATACCTACTTTGCGCGTTTGATTGCGACGCAGCGTCAACTCACGGCTGAACTCGCGATGCGCTCGATGCTTCGCTCTCAAGTCGTGCAGGAACTTGGTCGCCGCCTTATCCGAGCATTGGGCCCGCAGCACTTCGGCCGCCGCAGCCGCCAGAACCGCAGCACGGTTGCCAGGATTGAGGCACTGGCTCTGGAGGATAGCTTCAACACCGGTGGATGCCAGCCGCGCGCAGTCCTTCGCGATAGTCGCCTCGACAACCCTGGGCGCGTGCTTCCAGGTCGGCATTGTCTCCGCGAGCGCCGCCCGGACGCGCTGACCGATGCCTGACGGCGGCTCACCGGGGATGTCGAACAACGCGAGCGCCGCCTCCAAAAGCGTTGCTACATTGGCGGGGGGCGCCTGTGCCGACCATCCGGTCAGCCAAGCCATAATCGCCGGCAGAATAACGGTCCGGGCGGAGCTCGTGCCCCCCCAGTCTGCGCAAATGTCTTCGCGGGCCCTTTTGAAAACCTTCCGCCAGTCGCCCGCCAGCAACAGAGCGAGAGCCTCAGTCCCGGCCGTCGGGGTGCCGGTGAAATAATCTTTCTCTTCTTTGAACAAGACCGGTTCGCTTTCCCCACTGCCGCCGACAAAGGGGCCTGGAATGGACCCGCTGGTCGGCTCGCATACGTGGGTCACCGCACGCCGCATCCACACCCGTTGTTGCTTTGCACGGCCTGCCGCCTCGCGCAGATCGAGCAAACGAGCGGGAAACGGCTCGGCCCGGTACGCCTCCCAACGCGCCGCTAGCAGAGACTCGCAGTCACCCAGAGCCTGAGCCGCTTGGGCCAGATGGTCCGCGGCGATGGCACGCAGTTCCAATCCTTCCGGGATGTTTCCAAGCGCTTCCTTCGCCGCCGGCAACAACAAAGCGGGGTCCGCCTGCGCGGAGACCGTCTCGAGCCAGTCGAGCCACGCCCGGGGACGCCAGGGATTTTCCTGCCGGGCCAGATCCCTCAAACCGTCGCCGCCATGTCTCAACTTCACCGCTTCGCGCAACCACCCGTCCGCGTCGCCTTCACGGTCCTGGCGCAGGAGGCGGATCAGCTCGTCCAACCACTCACCACGCTCGTCTGGGGCCATGGGTCTGCATTCCAGCACCGAGTGGAGGGACAGCTTGCAGCGTTCCCAGAGGCTCTGGTGCAGGTGGCGCTTCGTCGCCAGCAATTGCACCGCGCGCTGGCCAGCCGGAGAGGTCTCGCCCAAAGCGCGCAAGTAGCGGACTTGCTCGCCGCAGATCACGACCGATTCGGGCCGCGTGACGGCAAAGCCGTAATCATCCTTCAGTGCCAGCAGGACAAACAGGGCGGCGTAGGCATCGCGCGCAAGGGCCATGCTCCCATGGTCAAAAGCCAAGTGGACGCGTTCGAACAGCCGCCCCAATTTGGGCGCGAAGTCCTCGTACGGGCTGTTGGCTCCACCGAAACCGCGGATGCGGTCAATCCGACGCCAGTCACCAAGCGCTGCCCGGAACCGTGCGTCGAGTAACGCGATGTTCTTCAGGAGCGCCTCCCGCGCCAACTTCAGGACGATTCCAGACATCTTGTTCATCCGTGGAGCGAGCGTATCGCACCCGGGCCCGCGAAGCCCAGCGGTCCTTCACGCCTGGCCTGAGAAACGCCTCCTGCCTGGGAGAACCAATCCTGCCTTCGTCGGCACTCACCTCCGGGCAGGGACAACTCCCGGCTGAAAACGTCCCCTGGTGCAGCAAGCATGCCATGCTAACCCTCGCGGGCACCAGTCTGTTGTGCTATTTTGTGTTCGCCGTCGGACGCGGCGGCAAAGGAGGAACGCCCCAAAGCCACGGGCTATAGGCTGGGCCTACTGGTCAACTTCGGCCACTACCCAGGCGCCGAGATCGAGCGCATCATCCGCTGATCAACCGGCGCTGGACACGCTCTTTCCTTCTGTGTCTTCGATTTCTTCCGCGGCTCGCCTCTTGGCCAGGGAGAGCAGGGATCACCACGGAAAACACGAAAAACACGGAAGGAACCAGGGCGTCGATTGGGATGAACGCTTGATCAGAAGGGCCGTTCAGCCCAGCGGCGGTTGAGGGAAGTCGGAGCAGGATTGGGCCGAACTGCTGGCGGAGGCGCCATTTTCCCGTTTCCCGATTCCACGATTTGGGTCCTCCGATTACCGGCGGAGCCGGGCCAGTCGAGAGACTCGAGACTGGAGACAGGGAACTGAACTGATTCTCAAGTCAGAAAACAGTCAGAAAACGTCTTGCGTCGCCGGTGGAGAAGGCAGCCACGTGGCCCTACCACCTATTCCTTCTTCAACTTCAGTCGGGTGAGATCGAGCAGTTTTTTTTCGGCGTGCTGGAGCAGCTTCAGCTCGTGGGCCTGGCGAGATTCGATGGAGAGCGCTTGCGCAATCAGATGCGATGCGCCCTCGCGATCCTGGGAGTAGCACGCTCGCTGCGCGTCATCGAGCAATCGCCGGAATTCGCCATGGCGACGCTCACAGCGTTCGGCCAGGTCGTTGATGGCGTGCTCCTGCAAAATCTTGCCACGCTCCAGCAGAATCTGCTGCCTGAGCTTCTC
>JAXDCU010000092.1:0-13352 GCA_034677645.1 Verrucomicrobiia bacterium | reverse complement strand
GCACGCGCGAGCAAGTGAAACGGAGCGTTTTCGAGTGTTTGCGTCAAAACCCGTCCGGCAAAGGTCTCGTGCTCTCCGCGGGCGGGGGGACATCGCCTGGCACGCCCGCGGCCAATATTCGGGCCCTCGTCGAGGCCGCGAAGGAACACAGCGGCCCGCTGCGCGGAGCCGGGCGCGCGGGATGAGAATGCCATGATCGACGTCGCCATATTGGGAGCGGGCGCCATCTCAGACAGCCACATTGGCGCGTACAATCGATTTGGAGAGCGCTGCAGGATGGTCGCGCTTGCCGACCTGCAAGTTGAGAAGGCCGTGGCCAAGGCAGCCAAGTTCGGTCTGAACGTTCCCGTGTTTCGGACCGCGGAGGAATTGATCCGCGGCGTGAATTTCGACGCGGCCTCGGTCTGTCTACCGCCATTTTCCCATGCTCCCGCGGCGATTGAGCTGTTGGCCGCTGGCAAGCATGTGCTCGTCGAGAAACCTATGGCGACGTGTCTGGCCGAATGTGACGCGATGATTGCCGAGGCTCGTGGAGCGGGGCGTGTGTTGTCGGTCGTCGCTCAGAACCGGTTCAAGACGCCGATGACGCGGCTCAAACGAGTGCTCGACTCGGGCTTGATCGGAAGGGTGCTGCACGCGCAGGTCGATTCCTTCTGGTGGCGCGGCGCCCGCTATTACGATCTCTGGTGGCGGGGCACATGGGAAAACGAGGGGGGCGGCTGCACGATCAACCATGCCGTTCATCAGCTTGATTTGTTTCTTTGGATGCGCGGTCTGCCGGCTGAGCTCGACGCTTTCATCGCCAATCTCAACCACGACAATTCCGAGGTGGAAGATTTCGCGGCGGCAACGCTTATGTACGGCGACGGCTGTGTTGGGCAGATCACGGCGTCGCTTGTTCACCATGGCGAAGAACAACAACTCGCGTTCCAGGGAGAGCGCGCGAGCGTGAGCGTGCCATGGCAGGTGGATGCGGTGCGGCAGCGGGACAACGGCTTTCCCCAGGAAAACGCGGCTCTGGTGGCGGAAATAAGACGATTCCACGAAGGGGTGCCGCCCTTGGCGCTTGAAGGTCACGACGGCCAAATCGCCAACTTCCTTGGGGCAATTGAAGGACGCGAGCCGATCGCAATTGACGGCGTCGAGGGGCGCCGACCGATCGAGCTGATTAGCGCCATCTACCAGTCAGCGCATCTTGGCGCGCGTGTGAGGTTGCCCTTGCCGGCTTCAGCGCAGTTCTATACGCGCGATGGCATTCTCCACCACGCCTGTCGTTTTCACAAAAAGACGCGCAGCGTCGAGGCTTTCGCGGACAATGAAATAACGTTGGGCAGAGACTACGGCCGATGAACACTCCATCCTCTTCACAAAAGGCCAACGGCATGATGTACGCCCCCGAAGGGCGCGTTGATCGCGTTTGCGCGCCGGGGGAATTCAAAGTCGCCGCGATTGGTCTTGATCACGGCCACATCTATGGCATGTGCAACGGCCTCCGTGAAGCGGGAGCGGAGATATGTCTGGTCTATGATCCCGATCCGGCGAGAGTGTCCCAGTTTTGCACGGCTTATCCAGGCGCGACAGCGGCGCGCTCAGAGCAAGAGGTGCTTGACGATCCGGGGATTCGTCTGGTTGCCAGCGCTCCGATCCCATGTCTGAGGGGGCCGCTTGGCCTCCGGGTTATCAATCACGGCAAGGATTACTTTACGGACAAGCCCCCTCTCACGAGCTTAGCGCAACTCGATGAAGCTCGCCGGCGGACTGGCGCGACTGGGCGAAAGTTCGCCGTGTACTACGCTGAGCGCTTGCATTCGGAGGCTGGCGTATACGCCGGGCAACTGATCGAGGCTGGCGCCATTGGCCGGGTAGTGCAGGTTCTGGGTCTGGGGCCGCACCGTGTGAACGCGCCGGCGCGCCCGGCGTGGTTTTGGGACAAGGAACAATTCGGCGGCATCCTCGCCGACCTGGGGAGCCACCAGGTCGAGCAGTTCCTCTCATATTCGGGAGCTCTGGATGCGCGTGTGGTCCACAGCAAGGTGGCCAACTATCATCATCGCGAGCACACCGCATTCGAAGACTTCGGTGACGCGACTCTCGTGGCTGACAACGGCTCCACCGATTATTTTCGTGTTGATTGGTTCACACCCGACGGCCTTGGGGCCTGGGGCGACGGCCGGACCATCATCCTGGGTACTGACGGCTACATTGAACTGCGCAAGTATCTCGATGTGGCGCGCGACGCCGAAGGCGATCACGTGTATTTGGTTGATCACCGAGGCGAGCACCATTTCGCGGTCCACGGCAAAGTCGGGTTCCCTTTCTTCGGCCGGCTTATCCGGGACTGTCTGGATCGGACCGAACACGCCATGACGCAGCGCCACACCTACCTCGCCATGGAACTTGCACTCAATGCCCAGGCAGGGGCGCAACGAATTGTCTGAAAACAAAACACAAGAGACAAATCCGAGCCGGGGACACTGACATAGACAGTGATCAACTGACCAGTCCCTTTGGCTAAAAATGAGGTGGGATCATGACTCCTCTCTATAGAACCGGCGCGCTGTCACCGCGCAAAAGAGCGGCTTCGCGCAAGGAGTACGATGCGATCATATCACTTGCGTTCCTGGCTGTCGCGCCGCTGGCGGCCATTGTTGGCTTTGTGCTGGCAGTGGCGCAGGGATACAATCTTGGACCCGTGCTCAACTCCAGCCAAGCACGGGGGGTGATAGTCGGAGCAATAGTGGCCAGCGTGCCGGCGATTGTTGGCGTTGTCTTCGGGGTGCGCGCGATTCGGACGGAGCAGCGGGGCGGAAAAGCCGGGTTTCTTGTGAACGGGCTTGTTCTGCTGGTTGTGTGGGTGGTGGCGGTGGCCGCCCTCGTCATGTAGCGCATGCGTTGTAGTGGTTGTGCTAGGGTTCCCGTGGGAGAACCAATCCGCTTGGGCCGGTGGCGGGGCTCCCGCCCGGGACACTTTGCCGCATTCAGCTTGGACTTTTACCACCGGTTCCTCAATTCCGATGAATAGATGCTCGACAATCGGATCGGCCAGCGCCATGGTAGAGCGTGCCGATGAGAGCGGGGCGATCGCAAACCAAGTCCAGCCCGACTGAGAGAATGAGAGCGGCAGAATTCAACCACTCGGACCTGGTATTCCGCCCGGTCAACATCCCGCGGATTATCAGGGCACATGTTTCGCCAAACCATGGAGACCGGCATTCGAGCGTCTGGGGCGGACCTCTTCGTCGCGGTGTCGTTGCTTTCACGTTGATCGAGCTATTGGTGGTGATAGCGATTATCGCGATCCTGGCGGGGATGTTGTTGCCGGCGCTCTCCCGCGCCAAGGAAACTGGCAAGCGCGCGGCCTGTATTAACAACCTTCGTCAGATCGCGATTGGCATGATTGTGTACGCGGAGGACAACAATGACCGCGTGGTCGAGGCGCGATTGAACCAGGTCCAGATATGCCTCAATCCGCCGGAGCGCTCCGCCGCGGCCAGCGTGGGGCTCACCATCACGTCGAACAACGCGCCGCAGATTTGGACGTGCCCGAGCCGCCCTGGGTTTCCGCAGTACGAGCGTGATTACGATCAGTGGGTTATCGGCTTCCAGTATTTTGGCGGGATTTCGGAATGGATGAATCCGGCCGGCACGTTTGCGTCCCGAAGCCCAATCAAGGTTGGCCAGTCCCAGCCAGGCTGGGTTTTGGCGGCCGACGCGATGATGAAGATCGACCGGAGGTGGGGAGGAGGACGCGACACGGCTTTCAAGGGCATGCCGCCGCATCGCGCAGGCTCAGGGGGGCCCGCGGGTGGCAATCATGTTCATATGGACGGCTCGGCTAGATGGGTCCGGTTTGACAAGACACTTTTCCTCCACAGTTGGAGCACTGGCGGCGACCGGGACGCCTATTTTTACCAGGAGGATATCGGCCCGGACATCGAGAAGCATGTGGCTCGACTCAAGCCTCCGCGTTGACAAGCGCGAACGAAACGGCTTGATCGGTTGGCTTGTTGGGAATCGCGTCCTTTGTAGCGTTACGCATCATGAAAAGACGGAAAGTATTGGTGATCCTGTCAAACCGGCTCAACCGACTGCAGCCGCCGCGCCATGTCGAGGTCGATTGCGATGACAAAGGCAACATTTTCAAGGAGCGGGTTTTGAGGAGTGCTCCGCGGACCGCGATATACGACGAAGTGTGGGAGAACGACGATGGGAAGACATCGTTCTCCTCGTGCACCCGGTTCAAGCGAAAATATCGACACCGACTCGAAAAGCCGCGCCAATCGGCTTCCAGGAGTTCCACTCGCCGCGGTTGAGCGGTTGAGGTCCTTGACGCTTGGGGGGCAGTCCGCTACTTTGAGTTCAGACTCAGAACTTCCAGCAATGAACGACTTTTTGATTCCGATGGTCGTCGAGCAGACTGGCCGTGGCGAACGCGGCTACGACATTTACTCACGGCTGCTCGTCGATCGCATTATATTCCTGGGCACGCCCGTGGACGACATGATTTCGAATGTCGTTATCGCCCAGTTGCTCTTCCTGCAGATGAACGATCCCAAGAAGGACATTCACTTGTACATCAACTCGCCAGGAGGGAGCGTCACGGCTGGGCTGGCGATCTACGACACGATGCAGTTCCTCACTTGCGATGTGAACACGTACTGCATCGGTCAGGCCGCCAGCATGGGCGCGGTGCTTCTGGCGGCTGGCACCAGAGGCAAACGCTACGCCCTGCCGAACGCTCGGATCATGATACATCAACCATGGGGCGGGGTGCAGGGCGCCGCGGCTGACATTAGCATTCAGGCGAAGGAAATCCTGCGCCTCAAAGACCGTCTCAACGAGATTCTCGCGAGCCACTGCAACCAGAGCGTGGAGGCTGTTGGACGCGATACCGATCGCGACCGTTTCATGTCGGCGGAAGAGGCCAAAGCGTACGGACTCGTTGACGAGGTAGTGAAATCGCGCAAGGAGATTCCGAGCCTTGCGGCGGCGGCCGTCGAGAACAAAGGCACGCTGGTCTAACGCTGCTCGGTACTGGGCTGAGACATTTCGGTATTTTACATGGCCAGGACAACCCACCTCACTTTGTGCAGCTTCTGCGGCAGGTCGCACTCGGAGGTTCGCAAACTCATCCAAGGCCCGGGAGTGTACATCTGCGACAATTGCGTGCTGATGTGCAAGAGTGTTTTGGACAAGGAGGAACAAACGCGGGCCGGCCGGGATGGACCGGCGCTGTCTGTTCCGCGGCCGGTCGAGATCAAGCGCCTGCTCGACCAGTACTGCATTGGCCAGGAGCACGCCAAGAAGACGCTGGCCGTGGCGGTCCACAATCACTACAAACGCATTCAGGCGGCGACGAAATCCAAGCGACACACGGCGGACGCTCAGTCCGAAGTCGAGCTCGAAAAGAGCAACATCCTGCTGATCGGCCCGACCGGCTCTGGCAAGACTCTGCTGGCGCGCTCGCTTGCAAGAGCGCTGGATGTTCCGTTCGCGATAGCGGACGCCACTTGCCTGACGGAAGCTGGTTATGTGGGCGAGGACGTTGAGAACATCATACTGCGTTTGTTGCAGAACGCCGATTTCGATGTCAAACGCGCCCAGATCGGCATCGTGTACATCGATGAAATCGACAAAATCGCGCGAAAGACCGAGAACGTATCCATCACGCGCGACGTGTCAGGCGAGGGTGTCCAGCAGGCGCTGCTTAAGATTCTCGAAGGCGTGGTCTGCAACGTGCCACCGCAAGGCGGGCGCAAGCATCCACAGCAGGAGTATATCCGCGTTGACACAACCAACATCCTGTTTATTTGCGGCGGAGCGTTTGTAGGCCTCGAAAAAACAATCCACCGGCGGCTCGGCAACCGCATCATGGGTTTTGGTGCGGTTGACCAGTGTTGCCAAGCGCATGGATGCTCGGAGCGCCAGACTCTAAAGCTGGTTGAACCTGAGGATTTGCTGACATACGGATTCATCCCTGAGTTCGTTGGGCGCCTGCCGATGGTGACGGTGCTGGACGAACTGACCGAGGACCAGTTGGTGACTATCCTCACCGAACCGAAGAACGCCCTCGTCAAACAGTACCGCAAACTGCTGGCCATGGAGGGGGTCGATCTGACCATCTCGCCGGACGGTCTGCGGGAGTTGGCGGTTCAGGCCCGCGGAAAGGGCACTGGCGCCCGCGCTCTGCGGGGTTTGCTCGAACGGCTGATGCTCGATGTGATGTACGAGATTCCCAGTACCAATTCAGTTGTGGGTGTTACAATAACAAGCGCGGTCGTGCGCGGGGATTCCCGGCCTGTGCTGCGCCGCAAGGAAGGTAAGGCGGCAGCCTGAACGCGATCGGTGACGGGCTGATCGGTCGCTCCTTGCGATTTGCGTTGCACCGCTTCCGGACCTGTCCTTTACTTGCTGCTGCAATCATTGCCATGCCAACCGCGCCTGCTGTTTCATGAGAAGGCTTTCAACGAAGAGGAAAGCCGTCGCCACCGCCCGCACACAGCGGCGGCTACGCCCAACCGCGCGTCCGCGCCGCGCGATCAAAGAATCGCGGAAAACTGCCTCGCGTACGGGGTCCGACTTGAAGGCCCAACTGACTGCAACCGCCGGTTCCGGGGCGGCCGTCGAGGTCAAGCCTCGCACCAGGCGTTTGTCCGTGAAACAACGGTCTGTCAGGCGCACGGAGCGATTGTCGCCGCCAGCCAAACCGCGTGTCGGTTTTGTTGAGAGCGAGCGTGTTGGTGGGCCAGGCGAGCGCTTTGCCGTCGGCCCGGCTGTCGCACCTGTTGTTGAGCGGCGCCGGACCCCGTCCGGTCCTCCGGCTTCACTGCCAGTTTCATACGGGACCGGTCGGCTAATGCTGATGGCCCGCGATCCGCGTTGGCTCTACGCTCAATGGGATGCGAGTCCCGGTCAGGTCAGTCGACTGGCTTCGCTCCCAAAGGGGACAAAAGCTCATCTGCGAATCCATGTCGGGGATGCGAAGAGCAAGCCAATCCGCAGTGTTCCGCTTGTTGCTTCGGCTTCCGCTCGGTGCAGTTGGTTCGTCGAAGTCGACCGCTGCGACGAGACATACGTGGCGGAAGTTGGATATGAGGACTCGACCGGCACGTGGATTTCCATAGTGACTTCTTCCAGCATCCGGACCCCACCGGCCTCGAGGTCGGCGCAGACAACTTACAGTGTTGCCACGATTCATCCGGAAGCGCCCATTGCTGTGGCTATTAGCCCTGTCAGCGCCGATTCTGCTCAAGGGCAACGAGCCGAGAGTCGAGCGCCTTTGCATGCCCCATCTGAGATGGCGGCAACGGAGATGTCGGTGTTGGGATCGGGATGGCCAGAGTCCGTTGTTTCAGACGCTGGTTCGCTCTCATCCCAGTCGGGGGCATTTGGCAGTGGCGCCTTTGCAGCCATGCCTAGGATGGGGCCGTCGAGCGCCGGACTCGCTTGGAAGCCGTCGGCGGAAAGCCGGGGATTCTGGCTGGCAGTGAACGCCGAGCTTGTGATCTACGGTGCAACGGAGCCAACCGCATCGCTGACCGTCGCCGGGAGGCCTGTAGCTCTGCGTCCCGACGGCAGTTTCAGCCTGCGTTTCGCGCTGCCTGACGGTGAATACGAAATGGCGGTCGAGGCCAAATCGGCTGGTGGTCGTGACAGACGCGGTGCTCGCATGCGGTTCCGCCGCAAAACCGAGTCGGAAGGGCAAACAAAGGCGGCGCAGCCAAGAGAGGCGCTCGATCCGCCCGCGTCGAAGCGTCGCGAGGATTGAGGGCGGCTGGTCGGCACGACGGCCGGAGCCGAGGCGCTGGACTTCTACACCTTGTTTCTGTGATGCCTGGTTACCTTGCACTTGTTCTTCACGCACATCTGCCTTTTGTGCGGCATCCCGAACATCCGCGCTTCTTGGAGGAGAGCTGGCTCTACGAGGCAATCACCGAGAGTTATTTGCCCCTGGTTGAACTGCTCCGGCTATGGCAAGACGACCGTGTCAATGCCCGCATCACACTCTGTCTTTCGCCGACGCTCTGCTCGATGCTTCTTGATCCGCTGCTTCAGGCGCGGTACGAGCGTCGCCTGGATGGGCTGATTGAACTAGCCGATCGCGAAGTAGTCCGCGCGCACTGGGAACCGCGCATTCAATCCCTGGCTGAGGGTTACAGCGCCCGTCTCCGCGAGCTTCGGCGGCTCTGGCACAATTGCGATCGGAATCTGGCTGGGGCATTTCGTCAGCTCCAGGACGACGACCGGATCGAGATCGTGACTTGCGCGGCAACGCACGCTTTGTTGCCCATGTTGAGCGAGTCGCCTGAGTCGCTCCGGGCGCAGGTGATTGTGGGATGCGATCACTACCGTCGGTGTTTCGGGCGCGACACCGTGGGTTTCTGGCTGCCTGAATGTGCGTACTCTCTTCAGGTTGAGCGGGCATTGCTGGAGGCCGGAGTGCGCTGGTTCGTCGTCGACAGCCACGGTTTGCTGCACGCCACGCCGCGTCCTCGCCATGGCACATTTGAACCGGTGTTTACGCCGGATGGACTGGCCGCTTTCGGCCGCGACCGCGACTCAGCCACGCAGGTGTGGAGTCGGAGCCATGGGTACCCTGGCGACGCCCGCTACCGGGATTTCTACCGCGACATCGGGTTCGACCTGGACCTCGACTACGTTGAGCCCTACTTGCCTTCGCCGCGTCGCCGCGGTTTTACCGGCATCAAGTACTACGCAATCACCGGCCCACGCGGGCCCAAGGATGTCCATGATCCCGTGGCGGCGCGAGTGGCGGTTGAGGAACACGCGGCGCATTTCTTGCGGCACCGCGCACGCCAGTTGGCGCGGGTGGAGCCGGTCATGGACCGTCCGCCGATTATCGTGGCGCCGTATGATGCGGAGCTGTTTGGTCATTGGTGGCACGAAGGCCTCGATTTTCTTGACGTCGTGACCCGCACCGCTCTCGACGGCTCGCCCGCGTTCAGCTTCGTCACACCATCGGACTATCTGCGCCGGCATTCCACCAACCAGGTCGCGCGCCCAAGCCCGTCGAGTTGGGGCGATCAAGGGCACTTTTGCGTCTGGCTAAACGAGCGAAACGAGTGGATTCAACCTCATCTGCGCGTCGCGGCCGAACGCATGGCGGACCTTGCGCGGTGGCATCCTATGGCCGATGACCTGACCGCGCGCGCGCTCAAACAGGCAGCGCGGGAGTTGCTGCTTGCTCAGGCAAGCGATTGGCCATTCATGATTCACACCGGCACAAATCCGGAATATGCGCGTCGCCGCGTTGAAACGCACCTACAACGCTTCCTGAGGTTGCACGAACAGATCACCACCAGCCGAGTCGACCCGGTTGGCCTGGGCGAGATTGAGGAGCAAGACAACCTCTTTCCCAATCTGGACTATCGCTGCTGGGCGTGACGGGCGTTGCGGTTCACAACCGCGCGAGGCGGAGGAACTCGGCTTCGTCGATGATCGCCACGCCGAGTCGGCGGGCCTTGTCGAGTTTTGAACCCGGATCAGAGCCAGCGAGAACGAAGTCAGTCTTCTTGCTGACGCTACTGGCGACACGGCCTCCATGCGCTTCGATTTGCGCGGTCGCCTCTTCGCGTGTCATGTGTGGAAGCGTGCCGGTGAGGACGAACGTTTTGCCGCTGAAAGCCCCTTTGGCGGCTGACGGCGCGTATAGCGACGACCTGAAGTTGAGTCCGGCGCCGCGCAACCGCTCAATGAGGCCACGGCTGGCCGGATCATTGAACCACGCGAACACGCTCTCGGCTATCACGGGGCCCACGTCCTCAGTCTCGGTGAGCTGGTCGCGCGTTGCCGCCGCGACTTCGTCAAGGGTAGCGTGGCGTCGAGCCAACGCCTTGGCCACGCCAGACCCAACATGCAAGATTCCCAGTCCGAATATCAAACGCCAAAGGTCGCGCTGCTTGCTCGTGGCCAATCCATCGAGGAAATTGCGAGCCGATTTCTCGCCCATGCGCTCAAGCGCGGCCACCTCCTCGACTTTGAGTCCGTAAAGGTCCGCAACGTCGCGCACCAGACCCGACTTGACCAATTGCGCCGCCAACACCTCGCCCCCACCCTCGATGTCCATCGCGCCCCGCGAGCACCAATGCTCGATGCGGCCCCGGACCCTGGCCGGGCAATCGGGGTTGGGACATCGCCATACAACTCCGACTTCGCCGACTATCGACTCGCGCGAGACCTTTGTGCTGCATTCGGGACATGCGCGGGGGAAATCAAACGGCGTTTCGCTCCCGGTCCGTTTCTCCCTCAACACGCCCACGACGGCGGGTATAACTTCGCCCGCTTTCTCGATTGTGACTGCGTCTCCCACGCGGATATCTTTGCGCCGCAGTTCCTCTTCGTTGTGCAACGTGGCGCGGCTGATGGTGCTGCCAGCCAGAAACACCGGCTCAAGCTCCGCCACGGGCGTCAAGGCGCCTGTCCGGCCAACTTGGATGCTGATAGCTCGCAGCCGGGTCTGAGCTTGCTCGGCGGCGTACTTGTAGGCCATGGCCCATCGCGGGGCCTTCGCAGTGGCGCCGCAACGTTCGCGTTGAGTGAAGCTATTGAGCTTGATCACCGCGCCATCGGTCTCGAAGGCGAAGTCGCGCCGCGCGCCGTCCAGCGCGGCAATGGCGGCAAACAGTTCATCGAGGGTCTTGCAGGTCCAGCGCGGATTTGAAACTTTGAAGCCGAGCTCCTGGAGCCAGTCGAGAAGTTCAGTCTGGGATTCGGGCGCACGACCTTCTTCCACTCGCGCCACGCCGTAGAGCACTATGTCGAGCGGACGCCCGGCCACAACTCGCGGGTCCAATTGCTTAAGCGAACCGGCGGCGGCATTACGCGGGTTGGCAAACGGCTCCTCGCCGGCCTCGGCGCGCTCGGAGTTGAGTCGTTCAAAACCGCTCCGGGTCAAATACACCTCGCCGCGCACTTCGAGAACGCTTGGTGAGGAAATGACCTTGACCTTCCGAGGCTCGCGCGACAGATCGTGAGCGACAGAACTCTGACTTTGCACGGCCGGAATGCGCAATGGCACGCCGCGGATGGTCTTCAGGTTCGCGGTTATGTCATCGCCGATGACGCCGTCTCCGCGTGTGGCGCCGACCGCGAACATGCCCTTCTCGTAACGCAGGCTCACGGCAACGCCGTCCACTTTCGGCTCGACCACCCACTCGAGTCTCGTCTCGGGGAGCAGCTTCTGGACGCGGTTGACGAACTCACACACATCTTCGGTCGAATAAGTATTGTCCAGGCTGAGCATCGGCACCAAATGACGCACTGTGGCAAACTGCGTTAATGGCGCTCCGCCCACTCGTTGCGACGGGGAGTCCGGGGTCGCAAGGTCGGGGAACGACCTCTCGAGAGCGACTAGTTCTTCGTAGAGCCTGTCGTACTCCCGATCGGCGATTGTTGGCCTGGCAAGCACGTAATAGGCGTAGTCGTGAGCGCGAATGATCTCGGCGAGTTCAGCGTGACGGGCTCTTGCCCGCGTGTGTGAGATCGTGGGTGCTCCAGACATAACTCACTGTCGAGCCCGGTCGAACAATCGCTCCCAGGCACGCCGTCGAGGATAACACCAGACTGACGCGGCCAGCAACCGGCGAACTTCGGAGCGGCTTAGTTTCACACGGCGGCTCGGGTCGAGAACGTTGCTGGCCCGTAATCGAGCGAGTGTCCGGACGCCGATGAGGATCGGCCACGCGCATGCCAGCCGCACGCGCGCTTGGTTGCGGGGCAGCATGTTGGCATACGTCCAGCCATCCGCGAGCAAGCCCTCAGCACGGGCCAGGAATTCACGGTACAGCGGAGTCAATGCCGCCATTGCAGCGGGGTCGAGTAACCGTGACGGCTCCAGACCGTGCTCGGCAAGTCGGTCCGCGGGCAGATAACACCGGCCGTGGCGCAGGTCTTCCGGCACGTCGCGGAGGATGTTTACCAACTGAAGGCCCTTGCCAAATCGGACGGCTCTCCGCAGAAGACACTCCATGTCAAACGTCGCTTCTGGGAAGAGGTGCGCCCTGCACGTCTCCGTCCAAAACTCTCCCACGCATCCAGCAACCCGATACGTGTAGTCGTCGAGTTCCGTTTCAGATCGGAGCGCGACCAGACTCTCCACGGACGCTTGCGCAAATCGCTCCAGGTCGAGCGCCTGGCCGCTGATGATGATTTCGAGAACCTTGTTCACCATTTGGCGGTCCGCTTGCGGCAGTTCGTTCAAGGCTTGCAGAGTCTCAGTGGCGCGTGTCAGCAGCGCGCGCTCGGCGTCACTGGCTTGAGGCGTCGTGGTGGGCCGCGGGCTTGAAGCCGGCGGTGTCAGAAACTGACTCAGGTCGAGTTGAACACCACCGTGGAGGATGCCGCGGCGGAACGTATCGAGGGTTGCCAGCCGGTCCGCCGCCGGCACCAGTGCCGTGTCCGCGACGGTGTCGGTCGTCCGCGCTAGCAGATAAGCCAAGCCGACAGGACGCCGGACATCGGCCGGGAGCACACGCAACGTGAGATAGAAGCTCCGCGAGACCCGTTTCAGCAAATCCGTGAGCATAGGACTGATAGCGCGGCGCTCACCGCCAACCGGTCAGGTGTTCGGTTCCGCCCCGCTCTGTATTCATCATGCGACGACGGTTCAGATTATGTTTGGCCTGAGCTGACTGGATATGCCGGTTTCCTGTGTTCATGACCACTGAGGCCATCCTATTGAGTGGTTGCGAACGTGCCCTGGCTCATGTTGGTGAACGTGCCGGACCCCGTTGTGAGCAACCGCAAGGCTCGGACCTGGTAAAGCCTTCGGCTGGCCGACGGCGCCGTGTCGACGAATTCGGTGCTTGTAAGAGGCGTCGAGGTCAGGCGCCCGAACGGCGGAGCGATTCCTTTGACCGATCTGTAGACGTGATAGACAACTCCGGGGTCGAGTGAAGCTGTCCATCGAAGCAGAACACGTTTGTCACTGCGTCGGGCCGTGAGATTGGTCGGCGGCGCGGTAACGAACAGCCGCAGAGTTGGATCGCCAAAGAACGAAGTCGTGCGCACGTTTTGACGGCCCTGGGTTGTGCGGACCAGTCCGGCGGCGAGCGGTTCGCCAACAGCGGCGGACTCGAATCGCCACACGGTGTCCATGGTGAAAAGCGCGCCGAGCCCGTAATTGGGCGTGGCCAGCACGGCGCGCAGAAAGCAGTCGTCGGTCAGGTTCCAGTCGGCAAAGAAGGAGCCTTTGAGAAGGTAGAATCCAATCAGCGGTTCGTTCTCTGGCTTGGCGAGGTCGGCTGATGAGCGGCGCAAGATGCCGAGCGCGCGGTTTGCGTCGGGGACGTTGTTTATCGCGTCGTAAGCGCCGTAACCTCCCTGCATGCCCC
>JAXDCU010000091.1:0-5410 GCA_034677645.1 Verrucomicrobiia bacterium | reverse complement strand
CCTCCTTCGCCCCCCGGCCATGAACTGTCCCTGCTCCCCACTGCCTCGGAGGCCGAACCTGCGTACTATGGCCCTAATTCGGAACGGCAGGATGGTATCATGGGCGCTGGATTCTTGGTTGGTTGTGGTGTACAAATGCCCCAGGTAGACAATGCAGCGTCCAAACCAAGTCATCCTGGGCGTCACCGGCTCAATCGCCGCGCATCGGGCTGTCGATCTCGTTGGTCTTCTGACCAAGGCCGGCGCCAATGTGTGCGTGGTTATGACGGCGGACGCGCGGCGTTTCGTCACTCCCCTGCCCTTCCAAACCCTCTCGCGAAATCCGGTCGTCACTGATCTGTACGACGCCGAGGGCTGGGAGCCGGTTCACATTCGGCTGGCGGACGAGGCGCGGCTTCTGCTTGTGGCGCCGGCCACGGCGAATTTCATTGCCAAGATGGCATTGGGGTTAGCCAACGACGCCTTGAGCTGCCTGGCGCTTGCGCTAAACGATCGGGCTCGCGTATTAGTGGCGCCCGCGATGAATGGCAGGATGTGGACGCACCCGGCCACCCAGTTGCACGCCGCCACTTTGCGCGAAAGAGGAGTGGAGTTCATCGGTCCCGGCGCAGGTGCGTTGGCCTGTGGACACGAAGGTGTGGGGCGGCTCTGGGATGTGAGTCAAATTGCGGCACGCGCAATTGAACTGCTCGCCTCGCAGGATGAACCTTCCGGATGAAGACCGCGCCGACCTCCGATGCTCAGACCATCAGGTCGCTGGCCGACCTCCGGGCGATGTCGTCGTCCGACCCGGCGCAACTGGAGCGGCGAGTCGAGCTAGTCGAGCGCGATCTGGGTTTAGTGGCCAAGGCCATTTTAATACTCATTCTTTTCTACTTTTTCTATTGGTCGAAATGGTCCGCCAACTACCCAGGGAATCCGAATTTGCCTTTGGAAGGCGCGACTTGGGCTTTCGCGCAGCGCGTTGTGCAGTACGCCTTCATTTGCTACGTGGCGCTGAACATCGGAGTTGCGTTTCTGCTGCTAGGGATGACGCCGGTTTCCTTCCCGGTCGTTCCATGGGCGGTGTTTAGTATCGCGCTGGCTGACGGATTATTTCTCGGAGCGATCATAGCCATCACGGGTGGATTGGACAGCCCGCTCTACTGGCTCTACTTGCTGCTGGTGGTCAGGAACTGCGCCAGCGCAAGCGCGAAGTTCCCCCAGTACGTGCTAAACGCCTCAATGATCTTGTTCTACTTCGGCGCGGTGGTGACGGATATGACGATTACGAAGATGGACGCCATCCCACTTCAATCCGATGGCAATCCTCCGTCAGTGACGGTCGCCGAGATTCGTGAGTTGGGGACCGCGTTTTGGGGTCGTCTTGGGCTCCTGGCCGGCGTTGCTGCCTGGTGTCATGGTCTGCAGATTCTGCTTGATCGGCAGAGGCGCCGCATAGCAGAGCAGAACGAGCTCGAGCTGCGCCGTCATCAGCTCGAGGCCGCGGGACGGCTTGCCGCAGAAATCGCACACCAAATGAAGAACCCGCTCGCCATCATCAACAATGCCTCCTACACGCTTCAGAAAACACTCCGTGAAGGCAAGACCATCACGCAGCAAATCAGGATCATACGCGAGGAAGTCGAGAAGTCCGACCGGCTCATTACCGAGCTGATGGGTTACGCCAAGCTCAACGAGGGCCGGGTTGAGCTCGTCGACCTCCACGAGGAACTTGAGAACGCCGTGGCGCAGGTATTCCCGCCCGCCGTGAAGTACGAGGTTCAGGTTCATCGCGACTACGCCCCGGGTGTTGGTCCGCTACTGGCCGATCGGAGCAACATTGCGCAGGCCTTCACGAATTTGCTTCAAAACGCCCGCGAAGCCATGGATGGGAGAGGGAACATCTGGATACACACGGCGTATGGTCCGGATCAGTCGGTTCTGCTAACGATCGCGGACGACGGTCCGGGCATTGCGGCGGAGAACATCGACCGTGTTTTTGACGCGTACTACACGACGCGAGACAAAGGGACCGGCCTGGGGCTCACCATTGTGAAACACAACATCGAAATGTACGGAGGTAGGGTGTCGGTTGAATCCGAGCTTGGAAAGGGAGCGCGGTTCACCATAACATTTCCGGCGCGGACGCTTTTAAGGTCACGGCAATGAAAACGCCTTTACCACCTCTGTTGATAGTCGACGACGAGAAGAACATGCGCTCGTCACTGCAGACGATCATGGAGGGCGAAGGCTTCGACGTGCAAGCGGCGGAGTCCGCAGAGGAGGCTCTGCGACTCCTTGGTCAAGAAGAGTTCTTCCTGGTCATCACTGACGCGCGCCTTGGCGGGATGAGCGGGTACGAGCTCCTCAAGGAGATCAAGAACCGCCGCCCAACGCTTCCCGTGCTCGTGATCACGGCTTACGCGACGCCAAAGCTCGCGGTCGAGGCCATACAAGCCGGCGCGGAGAACTACCTCGCCAAGCCCTTTGCGCCAGAGGAACTCATCCACGCGGTCGAACGCTGCGCTCGCGAACACCGTCAACGCCAAGAGATCGCGACGCTTCGCGCCAAGGCGGGCGAGGATTATCGCCTTGAGCACATTATTGGTGAATCCGCCAAGATTAAGGCTCTGCGGCAGTTGATACAGACCGTGGCTCCCACAAGTGCCACGGTACTGATCCTGGGCGAGAGCGGAACCGGAAAGGAACTTATCGCGGGCGCGCTGCACAGCATGAGCCACCGCCGCGAACGCAGCTATGTCCGCATCAACTGCGCCGCCATACCCGACACGCTCCTTGAAAGCGAATTGTTCGGACACGAGAAAGGCTCGTTCACCGGCGCCCTCCGTCAGAAGATCGGCCGCGTTGAGGAAGCCGACGGAGGCACGATCTTCCTGGATGAGATTGGGGACATGAGCAGGCCATTGCAGGCGAAGCTGCTCAGGTTTCTTGAGGACGGCACTTTTACGCGAGTTGGTGGCAACCAGGAACTGCGTGTCGATGTGCGGCTGATCGCCGCCACTAACCGGGACATCGTACAGGCGATTCGCAACGACCAGTTCCGAGAGGACCTGTTCCACCGGCTCAACGTCGTTCAGTTCCAACCGCCGCCGTTGCGGGAACGCGGCAAGGACGTGCTACTTCTTGCCGATCATTTTCTTGTTCATTACAGCGGCGCGATGAACAAGAACATCACTGGCATCACTCAGTCGGCGCAACAGAAACTGCTTGCGCATCACTGGCCAGGCAACGTGCGCGAGCTGCGCAACGTGATAGAGCGAGCGGTGATCCTGGAGACTTCGACTCACATACAGTCCCAGAATCTGCCCGACTTTCAGGTCGAAACCCGGTTGCGCAAGCCCAACGCCGAGATCGGACTTGGGGGCTTGTCGCTGGACGAACAAGTCGACCTCTTTCAGCGCGACTTGATACTAGGCGCGTTGCGACAACAGGGGAACAATCTGACCAAGACGGCGGAGCGTCTCAACATCAGTCGGAACCAGTTGCGTTACCGGATGGTGAGTCTCGGTATCAGTATCAAAGAAACAGCGGAGGAGGAAGGGTCGACTCCCCCACGCGGAACATCTTCATGAAGTTACTACTTCTCAGCCAGTCAACGCTTGATCAGCTGCCAGTGCCGTCGAGCACGACCGGGTGGAGTCGTCTTCCCGGCTTCGTCCAGGACATCATACTGGTGCTGTGCATTGGCTTGATACTTCTGGTGCTCTTGTTGATCTGGGCGAGCTTCTTCAGACGGCGCTCGCGCCATCACTCCGATTTGCGAGCGGCATCGCATGTGCTTGAGGATTCACCCCCCGTAGTCTCCACTGAGCACCGCCACAGACATCACAAGCACCGCCGCCGTCGTCGCGAACACCGTCCGCGCAATCCGACTCTGGCACAGACGGGGGGCTTGCCGCCGCCGCGCCCTGACAACCAGGCGCCGCCCTCCATTTGAGCTCGTCTCTCTCTCAGTCGATAACGCGCCGAAGCGCTTCGAACCTGACCTTTGGATTCAGCCTTCTGCCTTCTGACAAGCGGCGCGCGATGGCTGCGCTTTACGCGTTCTGCCGCCGCGTTGACGACGTCGCCGACGAGACTGACGTTCCGGTTGAAGAACGGCGTTTGATGCTCGAACAGTGGCGCCAAGACCTGGCTGAGGCATATGCGACCGGCCAACCGCGGTTCCCCGTCAACCGCGAACTTCTGCCGGTCATCCGCCGATTCAACCTTCCGCAATCGCTTTTCGAGGAACTGCTTGAGGGCGTGGGCATGGACCTCGACCGTCGCAGATACGAATCAGAGCGCGACCTCGACCTCTATTGCTACCGCGTCGCTTCTGTCGTCGGCTTGCTGAGTATAGAAATCTTTGGCTATGACAATCCGGCATGCCGCCAGTACGCTATCGACCTCGGCAAGGCTCTCCAGCTTACAAATATACTCCGCGACGTGCGCAGGGACGCCGAACGCGACCGCATCTATCTCCCGCTGGAAGATTTGCGCCGACACGAAGTCGACTCGGACGAAATCCTGCGCCACGTCTATTCGGAACGCTACCGCTCGCTGGCCTCCGCAGTCGCGGACCGTGCCCGCCAATACTACGTGCGCGCCCGCGAAGGCCTTCCATCCGAGGAGCGCCGGGCCATGGGCGCCGCTGAGCTGATGGGAGCGGTCTACTGGCGCCTGCTAATCAAGCTGGGCCACATTGGATATAACGTGTTCGGCCCCGACCGGGTGCGTGTCGCAAAAACGGAGAAGTTCTATCTCGCCTGCCGCACCCGGTGGCATCTACAGGTCCGGTCTTCGGCGCACAACTATGGTCCGCCCTGATTCTCCCCGTCGCCTGATTGTCACGGCGGATGATTTTGGGTATTCGTCTTCCGTCAACCAGGCAGTCGCTCGCGCCCATGCCGATGGGATACTCACCACCGCCAGCCTCATGGTCGGAGGCGACGCTTTCGATGAGGCTGTCAGAATCGCACGCTCCAATCCGCGTTTGGGAGTTGGGCTGCACTTGACGCTTCTGGCGGGGCGGTCGTGCCTGCCACAAAACGAACTGCCGGGCCTGGTTAATGGGCGGCAGCAGTTCAGCAATAAACCGGTCTGGACGGGGCTTAGCTATTTCTTCCTGCGCAGTCTGCGACATCAGATAGCTAGCGAGATCGCCGCCCAACTCCGGTGTTTCAAGGCAACCGGCCTGGTGCTTGATCACGTGTCAGGTCATCTGAACATTCACCTTCACCCCACGGTAATCAGATTGTTGCTTGCACGCATAGCCGGACCGCGCATGGCGCCCGTGCGCCTGACGCGTGACCCATTCACACTAAGCGCCCGAATCGCCCGCGGGCGAGGGGCCTACCGGCGCAGCCCCGCCGTCAACATCCGCCGGAATGGCGGTTGGCCAAAACGATCGCGACACGGGCGGGGC
>JAXDCU010000090.1:0-6251 GCA_034677645.1 Verrucomicrobiia bacterium | reverse complement strand
TCACGCGCGCGGCTCTGTTGTTCCCCCTGATAACCAGCAACCGATACCTGATAACAGTTCCGCCAATCACCTCTCACCCCTCACTGATCACAATTCTCTTCGCTCCCCGCTCCCCGCTCCCCGCTCCCCGCCGCTTGCGCACGCGCGCGGCTCTGGTTCCCCCGATAACCAGCAACCGCTACCTGATAACAGTTCCGCCAATCACCTCTCACGATTCACCCTTCACTTGATGCCCCATCTGTTCCTGTATCTCAACACCGTTCGGCATCTTAGGCTACGACAGGTGCTGGCAAGGGCCAGGGCTGTGCTGCCAATGGGGCGACCGGACACACGACCGCCGCCCCGGCTACGCCCGCGTCCACCGGGCTGGCAATCGATGGCATTGAAACGGACTTCAATGGTCGGGCCAGCGATGTTCCGTGTTCTCAATCGCGAACGTGAAGCCCAATCCGCGAAAGACTGGGATCGTCGAGACTGGGAAGCGCTGTGGGTGTACAATCTGCACTACTTTGACGATCTGAACGCCGCGGATTCGACCAAGAGGATCGACTGGCACAAGCGATTAATCACGCGTTGGCTCAACGAGAACCCGCCAGGACGAGGTCGGGGTTGGGACCCATACCCGACCTCGCTGCGGTTAGTCAACTGGATCAAGTGGCTTTGGCAGGGAAATCAACCGGTGGAAGGGATGATAGAGAGTCTGGCGGTTCAGGCTCGCTGGCTCCAACGTCGCATCGAATACCATTTGCTGGGAAACCACTTGCTCGCAAACGCGAAGGCGTTGGTCTTCGCCGGCCTTGCATTTGATGGAGTCGAAGCCGAAGCATGGCACGAGACGGGGTGGCGTCTTCTAGACCAGCAACTCGCCGAGCAAATCCTGCCTGACGGCGGCCATTTCGAGTTGTCCCCCATGTACCACGCCATCATTCTGGAGGACCTCCTTGATCTGCTCAATGCCCGGCCGGGGCTGCCTCGGGAGAATGCCGTATCCAGGCTTTCCGCGCACGCCTCCCGCGCTCTTGGCTGGCTGGACGCTCTGGTCGACGAACGTGGTGGATTCCCCCTGCTCAACGACGCGACTGACGGCGTCGCTCCAACTCTGGCGATGCTGCGCGAGTACGCGGAGCGGCTTGGCGTGCACCCGGACATGTCGGGGCTCGCGACCGCTGCGTTTGTGAACGGTTGGACAGGGCGATCATGCTCAGGTTATTGGGTGATCGATGGCGGGCCGCTACGGATGTGGTTCGACACGGCCCCGATTGGGCCGGATTACCAGCCAGGACATGCACACGGCGACATGTTGTCAGTGCAACTGACCTTGGCGGGACAACCTGTCCTCACAGATACCGGTGTGTCCACATACGAACTAGGGGCACAGCGCGCGTACGAACGCTCGACAGCAGCGCACAATACAGTCCGAATCGACGCTCTGGATCAGGCCGAGTTCTGGGCCAGTTTCAGAGTGGCAAGGCGCGGACATCCAGTCGGGTTTCGGCTCATGGCCGACGGACTCGAGTGCGGGCATGACGGTTTTGCTGTGCAGCGTCGCGGTCTTCATCACCGCCGTGTTCTTCGGCTGCATGCCGGTGGTTTCACCGTGACGGACGTGTTGACCGGCCCGGGGCAGCATTCGTTCGAGGTGGTCTGGCATATTGCGCCTGGGACTTCGATAGAGCGGCTGGCGCCTGGCCGGTTTGGCCTTGAGGGCAAGATGCGGGTTGAGATCGAGGGTGGAGAATGCGTGTGGGGCGAGTCCTGCTACTGCCGCGAGTTTGGGGTGGTTCGAATCCGGCCCTGCCTGACTGTTTCAGGCATGTTCAGCGGGAAAACTCAGGTCAAGTTCAAGTGCACGTATTGTTACTGAGCCATTATTTCCCGCCGGAAACCAATGCGCCAGCTTCACGCACTTACGAGCACGCGCGGCGCTGGGTGGCCGAGAGCGGGACGGATGTGACGGTCGTTACAAATCAGCCGAACCATCCGACAGGTGTGCTGTTCCCCGGCTACCGGAACCGGTGGCTCACTGCCGAGGTGAAGGACGGCATTGAAGTGCGTCGCGTGAAAACATTTCTTGCGCCTAACGTCGGCTTCTTGCGGCGATCTCTCAGCTACTTGTGGTACATGGTGGCCGCGTTCTTCGGAGCACTTAGGGTCCCTCGCCCCGACGTTGTGGTCGCCACCTCTCCGCAGTTCTTCTGCGCCGTAGCCGGCTGGCTGGTGAGTCGGCGGCATCGGTGTCCGTTTGTATTCGAGGTGCGGGATTTGTGGCCTGACTCGATCGTGACGGTGGGGGCGATGCGACGTGGGCTGGCAATCCGGCTCATCGAGCGGATCGAGATGTTCCTATATAGGCAAGCCCACGCGGTCGTTGTTGTGACGGACGCGTTCCGGGACAACCTGAAAGCACGAGGCGTGCCCGACTCGAAGATCACGGTGCTTAAGAACGGTGTGGACCTCGAGTTCTTCCAGCCTCGGTCCGCGCCGGAGCAACTGCGGCGGGAATTGGGCGCCGAGGGGCGTTTCGTAGTCTCGTACATCGGGACGCTTGGCATGGCACATGCCCTGGATGGGATTGTCGAAGTCGCAGATCGGCTGCGTGATGAAAAGGACATTCTCTTCCTGCTCGTCGGCGATGGTGCGGAGCAGGAGCGGATCGAGAGATCAGTTGCGGCGAGGCAGCTTCCGAATGTGCGTCTTGTGCCTGGCGTGAGCAAGGCTAAGGTGCTCGATTACTATGCTTTGACCGATTTGGGGCTGGTTACGTTGAGAGACAAAGCGCTATTCAGGGCTGTGCTGCCGTCGAAGGTCTTTGAACTAATGGCGATGGCCCGTCCGATCCTGTGCACGGTGCAAGGGGAATGCCGCGCCCTGCTGACGGAGGCAGGTGCGGCAGTGTTCGCTGATCCGGAGGACGTCAGTGGCATGGCCGATGCCGTCGTGAGAATCCAGGGACAGCCTGAGCTGCGCCAGAGGATGGGATTGGCCGGGCGCGCCTTCGTGACGGCTCATTTCGACCGGAACCGATTGGCCCACGACTATCTTGAATTGCTGCAGCGTGTGGTCAGCAGTCGGGAGCAGGGATTGAAGGGTGAATAGCGACGCGTGATTGGTGGAATTCGTTATCGGTTATCGGTTATCAGTTGTGAGGAGCAACAGAGCCGCGCGCGCAAGCAAGCGCCCGGGCAGCACGGGGCAGGGGAGCGTGGAGTCGGCAGGGCGAGGGTCCTCGCGAGCCGCGGAAACAATTCTGATTGTCAGAGTCCCGCGTTCACGCGGTCTCTAACAGTCACCGCACTATCTCAGTCTTTTCTAGACATCCACATCCAGCCCGCCTAAAGGCGGGACTCTGACAGTTCGAGCCGACTTGGGTGCAGTCACGCTAGCAGGGACAAGGCTGGACAGCAGAGCGGATTGGGACAACACTGGCGCACAGGTGAGTAACGAAGACAAGACGGATTGAGCATGATGGGTTGTGTGGGACAGAGCGGACTGATGATTCCAGCGGCGGCCTCGGCTGTGGGCGGGCTGGCGGGGTGGAATTACAAGACCTACGCCGGTTGCCTGTTGTTGGGAACGCTCACGTCTTTGATCCTAACCCCTGTGATCATCCGGCTTGCGGCGCGTCTCAATGCAGTCGATCTGCCAGCGCACCGCAAAGCCCATGGTCGGCCGGTCCCGCTGCTCGGGGGGCTGGCCATCTTCGTGGGGATGTGGGTTCCGCTCATAGCGTTGCTGGTGCTTGACAACGCGGTGACGCAACAGTTCTGGAATCGGTCGGCTCATATCATGACCGTTCTTCTGGGCGGCGTTGCCATGCTGATTCTTGGAGCTGTGGATGACTTGTTCGGCCTTCGAGCGCGACACAAACTGTTGATTCAGACTCTTGTGGCCGCGGCCGTCTGGTTGGCGGGCGTGAGATTCAGCACGCTCGGCCTGCCATTTCTCGGCCAGGTGGACACTGGCATCCTTGGACCGATCATCTCTTTGCTCTGGATCATCGGAATTACAAACGCATTCAATCTGATTGATGGGATAGACGGGTTGGCGACTGGGGTGGCGCTGTTCGTTTCATTGACCAACGGGTTGATCGCAGTCTGGAACAACAGCCCAGTGTTGGCGGTGCTAATGTTTTCGATAGCGGGCGCATGTCTCGGTTTTCTGAGGTACAATTTCAACCCTGCGCGCGTTTTTCTTGGTGATACCGGGAGTTTGTTCTTGGGGATGACCCTGGGAATGAGTTCAGTCGTGACCAGCTCCAAGAGCCAGGTTGCTTCTTCGTTTCTGATTGCTCTGGTGGTGCTGGGCTACCCAGCCTTGGACACGCTGTTGGCCATGACGCAGCGCATTCTCCGTGGCAAGTCTCCTTTCATCGGTGACGCGTCGCACATTCACCATCTCCTGGTCCAGAAAGGTCTGGGCCACGGACAGAGCGCGCTGTTGCTCTATGCGGTCTGCCTGTTGTTCTGTCTCACGGCTCTGGCGATCGCGCTGGGAAAAGGAACCATTGTGGCCGTTGGCCTTATCGTTGTTGGCGGCCTGACTGCCTACGGCCTTTGGATGCTAGGCTATTTCAGGATGTTTACTCGGCCGTCGCTGCCCAAGGACCGGCGTGTTTATCGTGCGCATCATCATTTCGTTGAGATGATAAAGGCGAAGATGTACCTGACCACCTCGACAGCGGAGTTGTTTGCCATGCTCTCGGAAGTGCCGCGGGAGCTGGGATTCCAGCGGGCACGGATATCGCTGAAGCGGCGCGGCGGCGCCCCTGCCTTTGAGACAGAGTACGGTACACCACTGGGAGGCGGGAATCCAACGGGCGAGGTTGGCAGCGACACCGCGATGCGTCACGACCGGTACGAATACCCGGAGAGCGGGCTCGAGATCGACGTTCACATACGCGAGTCGTCGGAGTCGCCTGAGCTGGTAATGGAGCGTAGGACTTTGCTTGCAGACGCCTTCGAAGAAGCAAACCGACGTTTACTGGAGCTTGAGGGTAGCTCTGGCTCGTCGTCAGCGCAGCCAGACACATCTGCTCGGTGAGATAAAGAAAGACGCTTGGCGCCAAATGCGCGGCGCGCCCGGCGGTCGCGCCCCACCTTCCGCATACCGCACACTATGTTCACACCAAGTCGTCGCGCCGAGAAACGAATCCCTCTGTCCGTGCCACATCTGGCAGGCACTGAATGGGGCAGAGTTCAGGCGGTTCTTGGATCAGGCTGGGTTACCACTGCCGGGAACGAACTCGGTTTGCTCGAACACGCGTTCGAGCGCATGACCGGACATCCGGCCCTGGCTGTGGCAAACGGGACCGCGGCGTTGCATTTGGCCGTGCGACTCGCAGGCGTGTCGCGCAATGACGAGGTCGTGGTTCCAACATTGACCTTTGCCGCCACAGCGAACGCCGTTCTGTATCAGGGGGCGCGGCCGGTGTTCCTAGACTCGAGTCCGGCTGATTGGGGCCTGGACGCTAATGAACTAAACGAGTTTATCGAACGCCGCGCCCGGCGGAATCGCTTGCCCAAAGCGGTCATGGCGGTGCATCTGTTCGGGCAATGTGCTGACCTCGATCCCATCCTCGAGGTTTGCCACCGACACGGGATTGTCTTGATCGAGGACGCCGCTGAGTGCCTGGGCGCGATGTACAAAGGAAAGGTACCCGGAGCGATCGGAGACACTGGAGTCTACTCGTTCAATGGCAACAAGATCATCACGGCTGGTGGCGGTGGCATGTTGGTGTCGCCGCATGCGGATTGGGTGGCCAAGGCCCGCTTCTGGAGCAATCAAGCCCGCGATGAAGACCCGGAGGGTCTCCGCAACTATGTGCATTCGGAGCTCGGCTACAATTACCGGATGAGCAACGTGCTGGCCGCGATTGCGCTGGCGCAACTGGAGGTGCTCGAGTCGCGCGTCCAACAGCGGCGAACGATCGCATTCCGATACCGCGACGCGTTTGCCGATCTGCCAGGCATCGAGCTCATGCCCCAGGCGCCCGATCGTCTTCACACTAATTGGCTAAGTTGTTTTCTAGTTGACGAAGCCCGGTTCGGATGCTCGACGGCAGACCTGATCCGATTCCTTGACGCGGCGAATGTCGAGGCACGACCCGTGTGGAGACCAATGCATCTTCAGCCCCTCTACCGCGGATTCGAGTGTGTTGGAGGTCAAGTCGCGGAAGACCTCCACCGGCGAGGTCTTTGCCTGCCCAGCTCGAGCTGCCTCAAACCGGACGAACAGCAGTTCGTGATCGATCG
>JAXDCU010000089.1:0-7750 GCA_034677645.1 Verrucomicrobiia bacterium | reverse complement strand
GAACTACAAGAAATCCTGCGCCAGATGCAGGCTCTTTCCAGGCAGGTAATCTTCAAGACGCTGCCCGGACCCTCTCGGCGCAAACGGCTGAGCAGAAGTGTTTTAGGTCTTAACTAAGGGCCATTCTAGTTTGACCCCTTTTTTAGTTTGACCCTTTTTCGTAGGCAGCAAAACGGGCACATGGTGAACTGAGCAGCGGTTCAACCCCTGTGTTGTCGCAGGGCTTCAGTCAACCGTTGTCCATCTGAAACACTCGCCACCTTTGCGGGCCGGACTCGGGCCGGGGGAGGTAACCGTGACGGTGCCGGGGCTGTTGGGTTTGGTGGCCAGATAACGATGATTGGCGAGAGACATAAGCATGGTGTCGCCGCGCATCAAGTTGACCCACTGAAATGACTCAGCACGGCCCGGTGTCTTCCCGGCGAGCTCATGCAATGCGGCAACTTCCTCAGTAACGGAAACAAACCGGCCGTCCGCAGCCTTGAGCGCCACCCGGCCCATTCCGAGATCAATGACCTGAAACTCCGCGTTGTCGGCGACGGCGCCCGCTGCGTTGGGTGCGACATTCACCAGCGCGTTGTTCCGTGTGTCGGCGACCAAGAAGCTGCCGTCAGCACCGCTCGTCAGGGTGATGATCTTGCCTAAGGGGACCTCGCGCTCAACGCCACGGGCGCGCGGCTCAAGCACAGTGTAGTTGTCGAAGTCGGCATAGCCGCCGGTTTGGTCGGAGGTGTTGTAGTTAAACAATGCCGGGCGGACGCCCTGGAAGGTTGCCAACTGAAACGTCATCGTGAAGGGTTTACCCAACGGCGTGAATTGCGCGCCGTCGACACCCCAGCTAAAGATGGCTTCGTCATTGTCGAAGTCGCAGTGAACGCGAAGCCACAGGTGGCGCGGAGGGCTGACCGGGCTGATAGTGGAGGCGTTGATGGGGGCAGGTGTGGGCGCACTGCGACCTCCGCGCCGGCTGCCGCCGGCGGTGTACATCTGCAGCGTAATGCCCTTGGCGGTCTTCACCACGCCGAGCCAGGCGTAGGGCGAACTCAGCAGCGCCAATCCGGCCGTGTCACCCACGGCAAGCCCGGCCGTGTCCAGTTCAACTGTCATGATGGACTCAGGCCCAGGCGGCCGCTGACAAAGGCTGTTGCGCGCTGAGTAGAAATCACTCGCCGGCAGGGAATGAAGGCGGAGCACGCCCGGCTTCTCGGTGAGCGACCACTTTGTGTCATCGGGCACGTGATTCCACTGCCAGTGCGGATTGAGCTTCTCGCTGTCGAAGTTGTCATCGTGGATGAACGCCGGCTTCGGTTCCTGAGTGAATCCGGTGTTGGGCTTGATCCAGGTGTTCGGCGCTCTGCGGAGGTTGCCCGGCAGACCGATCAGCGGGAACCCGCTGTCCCAGGTGATCGGCACCAATGAAACCATGCGGCCCGCGCTGCCGTGGTCCGACATGATGACGCTCCACCACTCGCCCGAAGGCGTATCGCACATCCCCCCCTGGTGCAACCAGAGTCCGCGATCATTGGGCTGGGCCCGTGCGGGTGCCGCGCCCGTTACGCCCATGGACTCGCCCCGCACCATGTAATCGACCCTCCACGGGCCCTCGATGGAATCGGCAACGGCAACCACTTGATCCACCGGGCCGCCGGGAATCGCACAAACGTCGACATACTTGCCGTTGATTTTGTAAAGGTGATGCCCTTCGCCCATCCGCTGGCCCGGCGGGGGGATTAATTGGCGCTTGGGTGCGCTGGTTTTGAAGGACCGCAGGTCCGGCGTAAGTTCCTCAATCGGGTAAGGAGCGCCATTGCCGGAAATCAAGTAGATCCTGCCGTCGTCTTCGAAGAGAACCGAGAGGTCGTGCCGCCCGGGCAGTTGGTTGCGCTCCCAAGGTCCGCTAATTGACTTCGAGCGGAAGACCTGAAGACCGACACCGTTGACGTTCGAGAAAATGTAGAATGTGCCTTCGTGATGGCGGATGCAGGGCGCCCAAATGCCCCGGCCGTAGATGTTCCCGCCTTCGAGCCGGAACGCCGGGCCAAGGTCCAGCCGATCCGCGCAGTAGCCGACGAGTTCCCAGTTCACCAGGTCCTTCGAGTGCATGATCTGCACGGCCGGCATCATGTGCATCGTGGTACCGGCGAGGTAGTAATCCTCCCCCACACGAATGATGTCGGGATCCTCGAACTCCTCGTAGAACAACGGGTTGGAGTAAGTGCCATTGCCGTTGTCGGCGGTCCAGTGCTTGGTCGCCGCGGGAGGAAGCCCGGGGGCATCTGAAGCCGCAACGACGCCAGACAGCGTGCCCACGGCAAGCAGTGCTGGGATGAGGAAATGAAGAAGGATCGTTCTGTTCATGGCTCTCTGACCGGTCGGCAGGACACGCGACAAGGAACCTTCACCCCGGCCCTCTCCCATCCGATGGGAGAGGGTGCCCGGAGGGCGGGTGAGGGTGTCGTGCATTCTACGGTTCGTCTGTAGGTCTGGCGGTTCTTTTCACAAGTGCGAGCCTCAGAGCGGGTGGGGGCGCCGCCTTACGGAGCGAGATTTCGCGGCTTGAGGCTCAGCGTGCAGCGCGCCAGGTTGAAATGATCGCCGCGATCGAAAATGCACCACAGCGTCTGGCCGTCGGGGCTCATCCATTTCGCCGGGAAGGTGTGCAGATACGCGGGCCGCTTCTTCTCCGCCGGCGACCCGGTCCACTCGGGGAGTTCGCCACCGTACGCCACCGTGTGCCACGGGCCCCACGGGTGCGGGCTTTCGTAAAGCCCCCAGTCGCCTTGTTCCTCGTGTGTGCCTACGGCGAGCAGGTAGCGTTTGGTTGCCGGAGAGTACACGCAGGTAGTGCCCCAACTGACGCCCGCCGGGTTGAAGAAGACCGGTGTCATCTCCTCGATCTGGTGGCTCCACTGCGGCGCCCGAACCGTGCCGGCAAAATATTCATAGGCCGCGAGCTGCTCGATTCGCCGGGCTTTGACCCGGAAGAGGTAGAGCCGCTGGTCGTGAAGTCGGCGGGTGTCGTTGTCGGAGAAGCCATACACGTAGCCGCCCGGACTCAGGCGATTGCCCTGGCCGAGCTGGACAAGGCCCGGAAACGCGAACGCCTTGTGCGACTTGGGAAAAATCAACCCCCGATCCGTCCACGTCCGACCGTCGTCGGCGGATTTCCACAAGCGGCACTGGTCCCAGGTCCCTTGTTCGCTGACGAAGAGGTAGAGCGCGCGGTTGACAGCGATGACAGTGGCCTTGCCGACCGAAGCCGCCTGCGGGGACACGGGATTCACGCCGCCCCAGACGTTGATCCCTTGCCACGCCGGCGGCGTCCCGGTGATCCTCGCGACACCGAGAGAGACGCGCCCTTTCTGGTCGGTCCCGCCGAAGCCACCACCGTCGCCCCACGTCGAATAGACGTTTCCGTCGGCCGCCCAGGTGCTGGCCCAGATGTCGCTGCCCTCGCCGACGCGCTGCAGCGTGGACTGGTCAAAGGTGATCCCGGTCAGGACTTCGCTGCGCGGGTAAGGCGCAGCGGCTTGCGCAAGGGCTTGGGCAACGGCGCCGGCGGCGCCCACCATCAGGAACGAAAGAACCGAGAGTGTCCTCACGGCAAAGAGGCTACCGTTTGGCAGTTTCGTAGGCAACCCACGTTCGGGCCGCTGGCCCGCGACTGCGCTTTCACGAGGCCGGCGCCACCGGGAGCCTTGTCGTAGAGAATGATCTCCTCTCCGCCAACAATCGCGCGGCGGAAACTGACGCCAACCTCGTTCAGGTCGAGTTCAAGCACGCGACAAAGCCCGCGATGCAGCGCGTACCCGAGAGACTCCCTTGACCGGAATTGGAATGCCGGCCGCACGACCAAACAGAACGACGTGAACACATGCCCGTAGGCTACGGCGTAGTCGACTGCGGTCCTCACCCCCGCCGCGGTTCGGTACTCTTTCCGTGTCCTCGACTTGATTTGCCCCACGCCGACTCCCACGGGCCTCGATGATCGTCATGACATCAAGAAAGCGTTCATGCTATTTGAGTCTGATGTACGATCGGTTCGGAATCTGTGACTGTTGCGCAGTTGAGCGGTCAGGTGCAAATCACCTTGACCGAACCAGTGTCGGGTCGATCATTCAAGAACTCGGTATGCCGCCGCCACTTTGCCAGTCCAGACATCCGGGAAAGGCGCTGCCATCCGCAACCGAGAAACTGCTCTAACTCAACAATCCAGTCATGTCAGAGCCAACGATCACGATCAACCGCGCGCCGGTGCTCACGCTCTGGGCCGCAGTGGTGGCCGAGCGACTCGGCTTCCAACCCGATGAAGCACTTTGCCTGGGCAAGGCGGTCTCAGGATTGACCGCCCAGACCAAGGGGCGCCGACTCGGCATCTTCACGCCCAGCCCCGAAACCACCCGCCACGCGCGCGAACAGAGGCCCGGCGAAGAGTTCTGGGTCGAGCTTTGTGGTCGACAAGTGCCGGCGATCAACACGCCCAACGGAGTCCGCGCAGTCAACAAAGACCAGCCCGTCGAACCCGACAGCGTGCAGCGATACCTCGAAAGCAAGTTCGGTGATGACTTGCCGGCAGCTCGCGGCGCGATGGTCGCGCTTGCGGATGCTCTAACGCCCGATGAACTGGCGCGGGACGCGTTCCGGCTGTACGAGCAGTTTCGCCCAACAATCCCCGAAGGCGTGAGCGGCTGGGGCGCCAAGGGCGAGTTGAACTTGGCGCGGATTCGGGGTCTGGTGAGGCGTTTGACGAGCATTGTGATTTTCTTATGCCTCTTCAACCTGCTCCTCCTGAGGGCTGGCCAGACAGCGCTACCACGAGACCACGTTTACTTCCGAGCCGACTTTGAGGCCGCCGACGCGCGCCAAGGTTGGGTCGGCGCAGGCGCTCTTGAACCCGGTCATCACAGCCAGCAGGCGTTGGCCCTCGAAAGGAAGCCGGGCGGGGCAGCCCCGGCGGCATCGGTCAGCTTGGCGTTACCAGTCGATGCCATGCGGGGTTACATGGTTCGAGTGTCGGCCATGACGCGGGCGCAAGATGTGAGCTCTAAGCCCAACGCTTGGAACGGCATCAAGTGCATGCTGGCCTTGGAGACACCGGAGCAGAAGTCGTGGCCGCAGGCAAACATCGAGACGGGCACATTCGACTGGCACCGGGTTGCTTTCACGGCGCGGGTGCCAACCAACGCCACCTCGGCAACGCTCGTCCTGGGATTGGAGCAGGTCACGGGCAAGGTGTGGTTCGACGACGTGAAGGTCGCTGTCGCCAAGCCACCGGTTAGCCGGGAGCCAAGACCTATCGCAGGCCCATCTTTCATGGGCCACGACCTACCGCGGCTTCGTGGCGCGATGGTCAGCCCGAACATTGACGCAGATGGTCTGCGCGTCCTCGGCCGCGAGTGGAACGCCAACCTCATCCGCTGGCAACTAATCCGCCACGGTCGGCCCGGTCAACCTGTGTCTGTGGACGATTACGATGTCTGGTTGGAAGGCGAGTTGAAGAAACTTGATTCGGCGTTGCCGCTTTGCGAGGCCAACGGACTTTATGTGGTGGTGGACCTGCACTCGCCGCCGGGGGGCAAGGCGACGGTCAGCGGGTATGTGGGCTCGGATGACCGGCTCTTCAGTGACCCGGCCTGCCAAACCAAGTTCGTCGATGTGTGGAAGCGCATCGCCACGCGCTACAAATCGACCAGACCGATCTGGGGTTACCACCTGGTCAACGAGCCGGTCGAGGACCTCATCGAGGAGGGCTGCGACGACTGGCAGGCGTTGGCCGAGCGGGCGGCTCGGGCAATCCGGGCTATCGACCCGGCGCGGACGATCATTGTCGAGCCGGCTTCGTGGGGAGGACCCAGCGGGCTAAGTGATCTGGTGCCCTTGCCGATCTCGAATGTGGTCTACAGCGTTCACATGTACCTGCCGCACGCCTTCACTCACCAGGGGGTGCATGGCTCCGGTCCAGCCTATCGCTATCCCGGCGTGATCGAAGGGAAACAGTGGGACAAGGCGGCGCTGGAAGCGGCGCTGCAGCCGGTCATTGAGTTCCAGCGGACCTACGGCGTGCATATCTACATTGGAGAGTTCAGCGCCATTCGTTGGGCACCCGACGAGAGCGCCTATCGCTACCTCAAGGACCTGATCGAGATTTTCGAGGCGCACGGTTGGGACTGGAGCTACCACGCCTTTCGGGAATGGAGCGGCTGGAGTGTCGAGCATGGTTCGGATCGCACCAACACCGCGTTCGCCACGACTCCGAGCAATCGTCAGCAGCTTTTGCAGCAGTGGTTCGCGCAGAATCAGAAGCCATGAAGGCTCAAGTCGCATCGGTAATGCTTGAAAGGGAAAACGATGAAACAACGAAGACTCGGAAAACACGGTCCGCTGGTCTCGGCCCTTGGATTGGGCTGCATGGGCATGTCGGAGTTCTATGGCCCTCGCGATGACCAGGAATCCATCGCTACAATCCATCGTGCCCTCGACCTGGGGATCAACTTCTTCGATACCGCCGACATGTACGGCTGCGGCGAGAATGAGCGATTGGTAGGTCGGGCGCTCAAAGGCCACCGGAACGTGGTCATCCTGGCCACCAAGTTCGGCAATGTCCGTGATGCCGAGGGGAAGTTCCTCGGCGTGAACGGCCGGCCCGAATACGTCCGTTGCTGCTGCGACGCCAGCCTGCGGCGCCTGGGCGTGGACGTCATCGACCTGTATTACCAGCACCGAGTCGATCCCCAGCTGCCCGTCGAAGAGACGTTGGGAGCCATGAGCGAATTGGTCCGTGCCGGCAAGGTCCGGTTCCTCGGCTTGTCGGAAGCCTCCCCGACCACCATCCGGCGAGCTGCCGCAGTACATCCGCTGACCGCGCTCCAGACTGAGTATTCTCTGTGGACCCGCGACGTGGAGACGGAAATCCTGCCCACGTGCCGTGAGTTGGGGATCGGCTTCGTGCCTTACAGCCCGCTGGGACGCGGCTTCCTGAGTGGCAAGATCAAACAGCTCGGCGATTTGGCGGCCGACGACTGGCGTCGGCACGCGCCGCGTTTCCAGGGCGAGAACCTCCTGCGCAACCTCGAATTGGTGGGGCGCATGGAGAGCCTGGCCCGATACAAGCGATGCACCCCGGCGCAACTGGCCTTGGCGTGGGTCCTGGCCAAGGGCGATGACATCATGCCCATCCCCGGAACGAAGCGACGCTTCTACCTCGAAGAGAACGTCGGCGCGCTGGCAGTCGAATTGACGTCTGCCGATCTTGCGGAACTCGATCAGGCCATCCCGCCCGGAGCGGCCGCTGGGATGCGCTATCCCGAATGGAGCATGAAAGCCGTAAACCGGTGATGAGAACGCCGATTCACTCGATCCCCCGCTCTGTTGGTTCGCTCGCTTTGAGCTATCAACGACTATGACCAAGCGACCTATTGGGCTGAGTTTTCCGAACGAGCAGGATGCTGTTCTGCAGGCATTCCGCGAATACCAGTTCCTGTCCAAGGAGCAAATGGAGGACATCCGTCGCAACGCAGAACAGACTGTGCAAGGCAACGGTGAGTGTTGGTGGAACCCCGGAGCCGCATGAATCGAGCGTTCCTATGACTGCCCGACTTCTGCTTGGCCTTCTGATCGCGGCGACGACCGCTGGCGCGGCCGCCTTCTATTGCGATCCAATCCACGGCAGTCGCCAGGGCGATGGCAGTAGTGCACATCCGTGGCGGACCGTCGAGGACCTCATCAAGAACGTCTTCGTGAACGCGCGTGA
>JAXDCU010000088.1:0-5993 GCA_034677645.1 Verrucomicrobiia bacterium | reverse complement strand
ACGCCATGCTCGAAGCCGCCCAACGCGCCCGGCGTGAGGGCCGCGACGTGATCGTGGGCTACGTGGAAACCCACGGGCGCAAGGAGACTGATGCTCTGGTCGCCGGGCTTACGGTGATACCTCGCCGTAGAATCGAGTATCGCGGCGTCACGCTGGAGGAAATGGAGATTGACGCTGTGCTCGCCCGACGCCCGCAACTTGCGCTGGTCGACGAGTTGGCTCACTCGAATGTTCCCGGCTCCCGCCACACCAAGCGGTATCAGGATGTAGTCGAACTGCTCGACATGGGCATCGACGTTTACACCACGCTGAATGTCCAACATGTCGAAAGCCGCGCCGATACCGTGCGCCAGATCAGCGGCGCTACGGTCAGCGAGACGGTGCCGGATAGCGTCTTGGATGGGGCGGAAATCGAAGTGGTCGATCTTCCGCCCGCCGAACTGCTGAAGCGCTTGGACGAGGGCAAGGTCTATCTGCCAGATCGCGCTGAAGCTGCGATGATGAATTTCTTCCGCATCGGCAACCTCAACTCCCTTCGAGAAATGGCGCTGCGGCTGGCCGCAGAGCACGTGGGACAGGATGTGCGCGATTTCATGGAGGCCATGCAGATTGCCGGGCCGTGGAAGTCCGGGCACCGCCTGCTCGTTGCCGTCAGCGCCAGCCCGTATTCGGCCAACATGGTACGCTGGACCCGCCGACTCGCCGATAGCGTTGATTGTCCTTGGCTGGCGGTTCATGTCGAGTACCCGGCGGGTCTAACCGAAGCGGCACAGTCCCAGCTAACTCAGAATCTTGCGCTGGCACGGGAACTGGGCGCGGAGATCATTACCACGGCTGACGCGAATGTCGTACGTGCGCTGCTGCGGGTGGCACACCAGCACAACGTCACTCAAATCATCGTCGGCAAGCCGGGTGGACTCCGGCTGATCGACCGCATCCGGGGCGACTTCCTGCTACGACGGCTGATCAGAGCCAGCGGCGATATTGACGTAAACGTCGTTCGCGTCGAGAAGACTGAAACCAAGCCCGGTGCGATGCAGGATGGGCTGGCATTTGAGTCGAAGCCGCGCCAGTACGGGATCGCAGTCGCCGTCGTTGCCCTGACCACGCTCTGCAACGCGCTGCTCGACGCTGTGGTTGGCAACTATGCGCTGGCCCTGAACTACTTGCTGGCGGTGGTCTTGCTGGCGCTATTCGTCGCACGCGGTCCCGTTTTCTTGGCCGCCGCATTGAGCGCCCTGCTCTGGAACTTCTGTTTCCTGCCGCCCCGCTTCACGTTCCACATCTCCAACTTCCAAGATGCGCTGATGTTCGGCATGTACTTTGTCGTTGCACTCGTGCTGGGCCAGTTGACCGCCCGGATTCGCACGCAGGAACGGGCCGAGCGCCGACGGGAGAAACGGTCCACGGCGCTTCACTTGTTAACCCGTGACCTTGCCGAAGCCGCTTCCGTGGACGAGATGGCCCGACGGCTCGTTGCGCAGGTAGAGCGGGTATTCGAGTGCTGTGTTGCGCTCGTGCTGCGCGATGCCGGAGAACACTTGGCTCACACGCCACATCCCGCCAGCACGATGGCGTTGAGCGACAAGGAGCAGGGCGTGGCCGCATGGGCGTTTCAGTATGGCAAGGCCGCTGGCCGGTTCACGTATAACCTGCCGCTGGCCGAGGCGCTTCATCTGCCACTCGCGACCAAGCAGGAAGTGATCGGCGTGCTCAGCGTCAAACTCGCCAGCGAGAAGCCGCCCACCATTGAACAACGTGATCTGCTGGATGCGTTCGCCCGGCAGGCGACCCTCGTTCTCGACCGCCTCCGCCTCACTGCCGAAGCGGAGCAGGCTCGCGTCGTGGCGGAGTCTGAGCGGTTGAGCAAGTCGTTGCTGAATTCGGTGTCCCATGAGTTGCGCACACCCATCGCCGCGATTACGACCGCAGCCAGCGCCTTGGATGGCCTCAACCACAATGATCAGCCTGAGTTGGCGAGGACGCTTACCAGCGAGATTCAATCCAGCACCGCCCGGCTGAACCGCCTTGTAGCGAATCTGCTCGACATGACCCGGCTTGAATCGGGCCGGGTGAAGCCACGCCTCGAATGGTGTGACGTAAAGGATTTGGTCAACGCCGCCGTGCGTAAAACCGCGAAAGAACTCGCGCAGCACACCGTCGTCGTTTCCCTGCCGCCCGATTTGCCTTTGATGAAGCTGGACGCCGTGCTGATGGAGCAGGTGCTCCTGAACCTGCTGGTGAATGCGGCGTCCTACACTCCCACCAAAACCACCATCGAGATTGCGGCGGAGGCCGAAGGACGCGAACTCGTCATCACGGTTGCCGATCACGGTCCCGGTTTGCCACCGGAGAGCGTGGCTCATGTATTCGAGAAGTTTTACCGTGTACCGGGCGCACCGACGGGCGGTACGGGGCTGGGCCTGTCCATCGTCAGAGGTTTTACGGAGGCCCAAGGTGGGCAGGCCCAGGCCGTGAACCGTGATTGCGGTGGCGCGTTGTTCAAACTTAGGTTCCCGATTGTCGAAGCCCCGGCGTCTAAAGAGGAAACCCAACCATGAGCGATGACGCCACCCACAAGCCGACCGTCTTGGTCGTCGACGACGAAGTGCAGATTCGCCGTCTGCTCCGGGTTACTCTGGAGGCAAACGGCTACCGCGTGCTTGAAGCTGCCACTGGAAACGACGGGATTGTCGAAGCGGCGCAACGGCGACCGGATGTTGTCGTGTTGGACCTTGGCCTGCCCGACCTTGACGGCCTGATGGTTCTCAAGCGCTTGCGCGAGTGGAGTCGCGTGCCGGTCATCATTCTGACGGTACGCGAGGCGGATGACGAAAAGGTCGCCGCGCTCGACGCCGGAGCCGATGACTATGTGACGAAACCGTTCAGCACACCCGAACTGCTGGCGCGTCTGCGCGTGGCGCTCCGGCACACTCAACCCCTGTCGGATAACGCGGTCTTCCGCACCGGCGATGTCGAAGTCGACTTAGCCAGCCGCCGTGTCACCGTGCGCGGCAAAGAGGTCAAACTGACGCCAACGGAATACGCGTTTCTCCGCCTCCTGATTCGCAACGCCGGACGAGTTGTGACCCAACGGCAAATCCTCACCGAGGTCTGGGGTCCGAAAGCCGTGGAGCAAACCCATTACTTGCGAGTTTACGCCGCGCACTTGCGCGAGAAGCTGGAGTTGGACCCCGCACGCCCGGAACTGATCCAGACGGAGCCGGGAGTTGGCTATCGGCTTGTCGCCTCGTCCTGAACTCGCCCCACCAGTAGTCCTTCTCAAGCTGCCATGCACAACGCCTTGCGGACGCTGGACGGCGGCATCTTCAACTGCCGGGCGATGGCTCGGAGGCCCAGCCCTTTGCTCTTGAGCTTCATGATTTCACTGGCACGCCCGTTGATGGTGGCCGGTCGGCCAAGTTGAACGCCACGGGCATTGGCTGCCGCCAGACTGGCGTTAACGCGCTCGTTGATGATGCCGCGTACAATGGGGTTTTGCGGAGTATGCTACAGCGTGATGCAGGTCATCTGTCAGAGTTCATTCTTGAGTTCGTTGAACTTCTTCACCGCGCCGTCGACGAAGCCCGAAACCCAAATTTTTTCGTCGATGTCAGGGTCGCCCGATTGCCGAATCACTTCCTCGACCTCTCGGTGGGAGCCGTCCCCGCCTGTCATCACGCGGACGATCCGGCGGATCGTCCGATCACCATCTGTGTTGGAATCGTACCAACGTTCGAGCCGCCTCAGGTGCCCGTAGTCTGCTACCGCAAGCACATATCTGACGCCCGCACTGATTCCACGACAATAAAGGTCGTCCTCGAACTCGGCGGCGGACTTACGCAGTTTCTCGATGGCAATTTGTTCCTCGTCAGATGGGATGTAGGTACGCGAGGGGTTCTGGGCACTCTGCATGTTGTTTCCTTTCTGCCCGGCGTCTTTCCAGAACAGAAGCACCACGTGGAAAGCGGATGTGATCGTTGTGGTGACGCACGGCATCCGGGTCAGCCGTGAACTGCACTTGGAGTCCCCGAAGCCGTGGCCGACCTAGCCCGACTTTCCGACTTATGATGAGGGTTCTGTGGTAAGCGTTTGGAGGTGAACCGGTTGCGCGCCGCGCGGCCTATCCCCTAAAACCAATTTACGATGAATCTGCAATTGTGCCCAAGAAAACGCAATATATTGCTTGACTATTACCTAGACTATGCCCTAATATTTCCGCGTGCAACGCTTGGAAGCCAAGCACGTCAACGGCCATACCTACTACTACCTTTCCCAGTGGGGTTGGCGCGCGGGCAAATGTCGCCGTCTCTCCCAACAATACCTCGGTAAACTCGAAGATGTCAGTGCTCGTCTGACGGGCGCCGGTCGGCCACCCGCCTACGCCGAGGTGTTCGAGCAGGGTCGCCCCCTGGCGATGTGGGGCGCCGTGCAGCGCGCCGAGTTGATCCCCCTGGCCGATAAACTATGCCCTAAGCGTCGACAAGGGCTGAGTTCGGGCACCTACCTGGCGCTGGCCGCCGTCAACCGGGCGGTGCAGCCGGTCAGCAAGCGCGGCTTCTGGGACTGGTTGAGCGGGACGGCGCTGGCGCGAGTGCTGCCTGAGGCCTGCGCCGAGGCCTTGAGCAGCCAGCGGTTCTGGGATCATCTGAGCGATTGGGAAGCGGAGAAGGTACGGGTTCTCTGGAAGGGACTGCTGGAGCGTGCCGTCCAGCGGGAGCGGATCGACCTCTCGCGCCTGTGCTACGACGGCACCAATTTCTACACCTTCATCGACACGTTCAACGTGCAGAACCACCTGGCCCAACGAGGCAAGAACAAGCAGGGCCGGGCCAACCTGCGGCAGATCAGCTACGCGCTAGTGTGTGCCGCCCACGGGCAATGGCCGCTGTACTACGAGGTCTACGAGGGCAATCGCAATGACAGCCGGCAGTTTGGCGAGATGCTCGGACGGTTTGCCAGTTTCTATGCGGGACTGGCGCGGGCCGGAGCGCCCTTGCCCAAGACCACCCTGGTGTTCGACAAGGGGAACAACTCGGCAGCGAACTTCGCGCTGATCGATACGCTGGGTTTGGATTATGTGGGAGCGGTGAAACTGGGGGAGGTGGCCCAGTGGGCGGCGGTGTCCAATACGGGGGACATCCGGTGGGTAGCCTGCCCGGGGTTGGAAGGAACCAAGGCCTTCCGCGTGGAGTCGGAGGTGTACGGGCACAAACGGACACTGGTGGTAAGCTGGCATCAGGGGCTGTTCGAGGCGCAATGGGCCACGGTGCAGAGCGAATTGGCGCGGGCGTTGCGCAAGTTGGGAGAGTTGGAGCAGAGCCTGGAACGGCGGCAGCAGGGTGAGGTCAAAGGCGGCAAGGCACCGACGGTAGAGTCGGTGCAGAAGCAATGCCGGGAGATCCTCCACCGGGAGCATTTGAGTCAGGTAGTGGCCAGCGAGGTGCGTGGGCGGGATTCGGGTGTGCCGCAGTTGAATTACCGGGTGCAGCTGGAAGCGTTGGAGCGGCTGCGCGATACGGTGTTGGGCAAGAACGTGCTGGTGACCAGTCACGGGGACTGGAGCAACGCGCAGGTGATCGAGGCCTACCGGAGCCAGTTCCTGATTGAGGAGATTTTCCAGCAGATGAAGGATCGGGACGTGGGCTGTTGGTGGCCGATGTTCCACTGGACCGACCGGATGATCCAAGTGCACGGGCTCTACTGCACGATTGCGTTGCTGCTCCGTGCGATGGTGAGCCGGCAGGTGCGGGAAGCGGGGGTGGAACTGCCCTTGACGCGACTGTGGGCGGAGTTGGAGCAGGTCCGGGAGGTCGTCAACGTGTACCCTGAGCGTGGTGCCCATAAGCTCCCCGTGCGGCAGGCGGTTGGTAGCAAGTTGACGGCGCTACAGGAACGCTTGGTGGAAGTGCTGGGACTACGTGGCGAGAAGTGGCCGGTTTAGGGGATAGTGGCCACCTCCACAAGCTGTTGATCCTCAGCCACCTGCGCGG
>JAXDCU010000087.1:0-8406 GCA_034677645.1 Verrucomicrobiia bacterium | reverse complement strand
TCGGCACGGCAACAAAGGTGTCGTGGCCAGAATAGTGTCCGAGGAAGACATGCCGTATCTGGCTGACGGCACTCCGGTCGACATCGTCCTTAACCCTCTGGGCGTTCCTTCGCGTATGAACGTTGGCCAAGTGCTCGAGACGCACCTGGGCTGGGCCGCCAAATTGCTCGGTTTACGGATCATTACCCCCGTGTTTGACGGCATAAAAGAGAAAGAAATCCGAGCTTACCTCGAACAGGCCGCTGCCGCCCAGGGTCGCGGTGGCGAGACCCCGCTCGTGGGGAGCAGTGGGAAGACACGGTTGTTCGACGGGCGGACGGGCGAGCTCTTCGACCAGGAGGTGGTTGTGGGGCACATCTACATGATGAAACTCGGCCACTTGGTCGCCGACAAGATACACGCGCGGGCGGTGGGACCATACTCGCTTGTGACTCAGCAGCCTCTGGGCGGCAAGGCCCAGTACGGCGGTCAGAGATTTGGGGAGATGGAGGTCTGGGCCATGGAAGCCTACGGCGCCGCATACGCGTTGCAGGAGTTGCTGACGGTCAAGTCCGACGATGTTCAGGGGCGGACGCGCATATATGAGAGCATCGTCAAAGGAGACAACGCGCTGGAGGCGGGTGTGCCTGAGTCATTCAATGTGCTCGTTAAGGAAATGCAGTCGCTTGGCTTGGATGTGAAAGTTGGCTACGTCAGTCCCCTCGACCAACCAGCCCAGCCCACTGCACTGGGTCTTTTGGCTTGAACTGGTATCGGTTGGACGTCACAAACGTATGACGACAAAAGAGACTGCCCGCGAATTGCTGGGGCTCGAGAAGGTCAACCTCGTCGACCACGTGGCCATAGGAGTGGCTTCGCCGGAAACCATCCGCTCCTGGTCAAAAGGCGAGGTTAAGAACCCTGAGACAATCAATTACCGCACTTTCAAGCCCGAGAAGGGCGGCTTGTTTTGTGAGCGCATTTTCGGCCCCGTCAAAGACTGGGAATGCTCGTGCGGAAAATACAAGCGCATCAAGCACAGAGGCGTTGTCTGCGACCGTTGCGGCGTGGAAGTGACGCTCTCCCGTGTCCGCCGCGAGCGGATGGGGCATATCGACCTCGCGGTGCCCGTGTCCCACATCTGGTTTTTCAAGTGTATGCCCTCGCGCATTGGGCTGATGCTCGACATGACCGCTCGCAACCTCGAACGCGTCATTTACTACGAGGATTACCTTGTCATCGACCCGAAAGAAACGCCCCTCAAGAAGCACCAGCTCCTGAGCGAACAGGAATGCCGCGAGGCGCGCGAGACTTACGGCCAGGACGCGTTCGTGGCCAAGATGGGCGCGGAAGCCGTGCGCGATGCTCTGGCCAACATCGACCTGCAGAAGAACATAGACGAGCTCCAGGTCGCCATGAACGAGACCAAGAGCAAGCAGAACCGCAAGAAAGTCGCCAAACGCATCAAGCTTTTCAAAGGCTTCCAGCATTCCAGAATGCGTCCGGAATGGATGGTCCTGACCGTGCTGTCCGTGATTCCACCGGACTTGCGCCCTTTGGTTCCACTCGAAGGCGGTCGGTTCGCAACGTCGGACCTTAACGATCTTTACCGCAGAGTCATCAATCGCAACAACCGCCTTAAGAACCTGCTCCAGCTCAAGACACCCGAGGTCATCATTCGCAATGAAAAACGAATGTTGCAGGAGTCGGTCGACGCTCTCTTTGACAATGGACGCCACGGCAGGGCAGTGACCGGCGCGGGCAACCGCCCTTTGAAGTCGCTCTCCGACATGCTCAAGGGCAAGTCCGGCCGTTTCAGGCAGAATCTCCTGGGCAAGAGGGTGGACTACTCGGGCAGGTCAGTGATCGTCATAGGGCCTGAGCTCAAGCTGCACCAATGCGGTTTGCCAAAGAAGATGGCGCTGGTTCTGTTCGAGCCGTTTATTATCCGAAAGCTCAAGGAACGAGGCTATGTCCACACCGTTCGCTCGGCAAAGAAGATGATCGAACGCCAGTCGTCCGAAGTTTGGGATATCCTTGAGGAAGTCACAAAAGGCCACCCCGTGCTCCTCAACCGGGCGCCCACATTGCACCGATTGTCAATCCAGGCTTTCGAGCCGGTTCTCATCGAGGGAGAGGCTATACGCATTCACCCGCTGGTCTGCACCGCTTACAACGCTGACTTCGACGGAGACCAGATGGCCGTGCACGTTCCCTTGTCCGTGGAAGCGCAGATGGAGGCCCAACTTCTGATGATGGCGCCAATGAATGTCTTCAGCCCATCGAGTGGCAAGCCAATCATGACGCCGACGCAGGATATCACGCTCGGCTGCTACTATCTGACTGCCGAACCGCGCGCCTCGCGGAAAGCAGGCCAGCGTCTAATGCTCTTTAGCTCCAAAGACGAGGTCATCACCGCCCACATGGACGGGGCAATCGGCACGCACGATAGACTTTCGCTTGCGAATCCAGATCGCGGTCGTGAAACAGTGTTTGGCGACCCGCGACGGCCCGTGATCGAAACGACCGTCGGACGCGTGATCTTCAGTGAGGTCTGGCCATCGGAGCTTGGCTTCATCAACAACAAGGTCGGGAAAAGCCAGCTCGGTGACCTGATCTGGAACTGCTACAAGCGATGCGGCCACAAAGAGACGATCGCCGCCCTGGATAAACTCAAGGAACTCGGCTTCCGTGAAGCCACGCGATCGGGCGTCTCCATCGGAATCGATGACATGATCATTCCCAAGGAGAAAGGTCAGGAGATCGACACTGCCAAACGCCAGGTCGCTGAAGTCGAAAAGCAGTACCGTCGCGGTATCATCACGCCCCTCGAACGTTACAACAAAATAATCGATATCTGGACACACTGCACCGACAACATCTCAAACGTGATGATTGAGACGCTCAAGGAAAACCATGGCAAGCGGGAATACAACCCCGTCTGGCTCATGGTCGACTCCGGCGCGCGAGGAAACAAAGCCCAAGTGCGGCAGCTTGCCGGCGTCCGGGGTCTGATGGCCAAACCCGACGGCTCAATAATTGAGAGGCCGATCTTGTCCAACTTCCGCGAGGGGCTCTCCGTCCTCGAGTATTTCATATCCACGCACGGCGCGCGCAAGGGTCTGGCTGACACCGCACTTAAGACAGCCGACTCGGGTTACATGACAAGGAAACTCGTTGACGTGGCTCAGGACGTCATTATTCGGCAGATCGATTGCGGCACGACCAATGGCATCTGGGTTTCCGAGATTAGGGAGGGCGAAGACACGGTCGTGCGCCTTTCCGAGCGGATTGTGGGTCGGTGCGCCGCCGATGATGTTCCTGACCCGCGCGATCCCAAGAAGAGGATTGTCCAGGCTGGTCAGCAAATAGACGAGTTGACAGCCAGACTGGTCGAAGATTCAGGCGTCGACCGCGTGCGTATCCGATCCGTTCTCACATGTGAAAGCAAGCACGGCGTCTGCGTGGCGTGTTATGGTCGCAATCTTGCCACAGGCGCCACGGTCAAGCTAGGCGAAGCAGTTGGGATCATCGCCGCTCAGTCCATAGGCGAGCCAGGCACGCAGTTGACGATGCGGACGTTTCATATCGGTGGCACGGCATCCCAGGTGTTCAAGGTGCCTCAAATCAAGGCCAGACATGACGGTATCCTCCGTTACAATGATATCCGGCTAGTCACCCTCGAAGACGGCAACAGCATCGTCTTGAACAAGAACGGTTCGATATCCCTCGTGGGCGAGGACGGTCGAGAGCTCGAAAACCATACCGTGGTGATTGGCGCGGTCATCATGTCCAAGGACGGGGCCCACGTTAAGAAGGGCCAGACCATGGTACAATGGGACCCATATTACTTCCCGATCCTGTCCGAGAAAGCAGGCCGAGCCGTGTTTCACGATATCATCGAGGGAGTCACGATGAAGCAGGAGATCGATGAAACAACCGGCCAGGAGGCAATGGTCATCATCGAACACAAGGAAGACCTGCGTCCGCAGATCATCATTCAGGATGACAAACGCGAGGCTGTGGCCAGTTATCCGATTCCATCGGGCGCGCATATCGTTGTCCCGGAAGGCGGCAAGATCATCGCCGGCGGCTTGCTGGCCAAGACGCCTCGTCGCACAACCAAAACCAAGGACATCACCGGCGGGCTGCCCAGGGTCGCCGAGTTATTCGAGGCGCGCAGACCAAAGGATGCCGCGGAAATCTCGAAGATCGACGGCATTGTCGATTTCGGACCGAGTGTGCGCGGCAAGCGGGTCATATTGATCAAAGACCCCCAGACTGGCGTCGAGGAAGAGCATCTGATCCCGATCGGGCGGCACGTGATTGTCTTCAAGGGCGATTCCGTGAAGAAAGGGCAGCAGCTCACGGAGGGGCCGACCGTGCCTCACGAAATACTCGATGTATGCGGCCCGCAGGAACTGCAGGAGCACCTTGTCAACGAAATCCAGGAGGTCTACCGACTCCAGGGAGTCAGTATCAACGACAAACATATCGAAATCATCATCCGCCAGATGCTCCGCAAGGTTCGGATCACCGAGCCTGGCGATACTACATTCTTGTGGGGGGAACAGATCGACAAGATCGCGTTCGAGGCGGAGAACCAGCGAGTCGAGAAAATGGGTGGCAAACCGGCCGAAGGCCAACCGGTGTTGCTCGGCATCACCAAGGCATCCCTCGAAACCGAGAGCTTTCTCAGCGCCGCTTCATTCCAGGATACCACACGAGTGTTGACCGAGGCGGCAACGATGGGGAAGGTGGACTACCTCCGCGGATTCAAGGAGAACGTAATCATGGGGCACATCATACCGGCTGGCACCGGCTTCCCTATGCACCGGCAGTTGGCTCTCAAACCGCTGGTCGAACCGCTGCCCGCTGAGGAGCCGTTACAGGCGCAAGCGACGGATATGGCTGATTTATGAGAAATGCAGCGCTGTTTTTTTTCAAATTCCTTGTTGCATGCGAGAAGTTGACTGGTATTATGCGCGCTCCGTTTTTGCCACATAGGACTGCAGAAACGTCCGAAGCCGCTTGAAATAAGGCGATTTCGCAATGCCGACTATCAACCAACTGGTCCGCCACGGGCGGAAGAAGCTGCGTCACAAGAGCAAGGCTCCCGCGCTGGGCGGCGCTCCATATCGACGCGGCGTCTGTCTTCAGGTCATGACGCGCACGCCAAAGAAGCCTAATTCGGCAATGCGCAAGGTGGCAAAAGTGCGGCTCACCAACGGCTTTGAGGTGATCGCCTACATTCCCGACGAGGGCCATACTCTGCAGGAACACTCAATAGTTTTGCTGCGCGGCGGACGAGTCAAAGACCTTCCCGGCGTCCGCTATCACATCGTCAGAGGCGCGCTCGACGCCGCCGGGGTTGAGAAACGCCGAGTAAGCCGCTCGAAGTACGGCGTCAAACGTCCCAAGGCGGGCAAGCCAGGAGCGGCAGCGGCGGCTCCGGCAGCGGCCCCCGCTGCCCAGTAGCCTGGAGATTGACTATGTCACGACGACGTCGAGCCATCAGGCGGCCTGTCATAGCCGATCCGAAATACAACTCCCCGCTTGTGTCGAGGCTGGTGCACATGGTGATGAAGCGGGGCAAGAAGACTGTCGCGGAGAAGACGGTGTACGGCGCCTTCGACGAGATAGTCTCCAAGAGCCCCGCGGCAAACCCCCTGGATATTCTCCAGCGGGCCGTGGACAACGCCAAGCCGAGGCTCGAAGTCAAGCCCCGGCGAGTTGGCGGGGCCACATATCAGGTGCCGTTGGAAGTTCCAACGGATCGCCAGATTTCTTTGGCTATGCGGTGGATAGTGGATTATGCCGACAGCCGCAAGGGCGTTCCGATGCGGCGAGCTCTGGCGGCCGAAATCCTGGATGCTTACCAGGGCCAGGGCAACGCGATTCGCAAACGCGACGACGTGCACAAGATGGCGCAGGCAAATAAGGCATTTGCCCACTTCCGCTGGTAGAATAGTAGGTGATTTGAGCGCCCCGCAGGCTGAAGCTGGTCGGGGCGTTTTTGCTCGGTTTAGACCCAAATGGTAGCTGTTAAAGACAATCGTGACTCGGTGAGTTCGACTGGCGGGCAATATGCGATCGAGCGGACCCGCAATATCGGGATCGCCGCGCACATCGACGCCGGTAAGACGACAACAACCGAGCGCATTCTGTTTTACACGGGCCTGATCCGTAGAATGGGCGACGTCGACGACGGGAATACCGTTACCGACTGGATGGAGCAGGAACGCGAACGCGGCATCACGATCACAGCCGCCGCGATCACTTGCTTTTGGAGCCAGGCGCCTGAAGGTCTGGTGAAGCTCTTCCCCGGTGTCCCGCACAAGATCAACATCATAGATACGCCAGGCCACGTCGATTTCACCGCCGAAGTCGAGCGCTCAATGAGAGTCTTGGATGGCGCCGTTGCCGTCTTCTGTGGCGTTGCCGGAGTTCAGCCTCAGTCCGAGACTGTGTGGCGCCAAGCCACCAAATACAGGGTGCCCCGAATTGCTTTTGTTAACAAGATGGACCGTGTGGGTGCTGACTTCGACAACGCCCTCGCTCAGATGCGTAAGAGGCTGGGCGCGTACGCCTACCCGGTCACCCTGCCCATCGGACGCGAAGACTCGTTCGAGGGCGTTCTGGACGTGGTGAACCAGAAGGCCATCCGATACGCCGCCAATGACGAATCGGGCCTGCAGTACACGGTTACTGACATTCCACCAGAACATGAGGATCGTGCCAGAATCGCACTTGCGGAACTGATCGACGCTGTTTCCAACAAAGACGATCAACTGGCCAACCTCGTCATCGAGGATCGGCCAGTCACGCCTCAGGCGATCAAGGAGGCCATCCGGCGGCTTACTTGCAGGCTGGAAATAGTGCCAGTGCTCTGTGGCTCCGCCTTCAGGAATCGGGGGGTCCAGCCGTTGGTCGACGCCATCGTCGACTACTTGCCGTCGCCTCTTGACATCCCGGTTCCCGTCGCCCAGGACCCTGACGACCCGCTCGACAGTCACGAAGTGCTCCCGGTCGACCAGGGACCTTTTTGCTCGCTGGCATTCAAACTGTGGAGCGATCCTTATGTGGGCAAGCTGGTCTTCTTCCGCGCATATCGCGGGCAGCTTAGCCGCGGAGACGTCATCTATAACCCTCGCACTCGGCGGCGCGAGCGCGTCAACCGTCTTCTTCGCATCCAGGCCTCCGAGCGGATTGATGTTGACACTGTTCATGCTGGCGATATCGCGGCGCTGGTTGGTCTGAGGAATATCACAACGGGTGACACGCTGTGTGACGAAGAGGCGCCTCTCCTCCTGGAACCTCCGTCCTTCCCCGAACCAGTCATCTCCATGGCGGTTGAGCCCAAGACCAAGGCTGATCGCGATCGGTTGGCCGAGGGGCTGAAGCGTCTTTCAGAGGAAGACCCGACATTCCGCACGTTCACCAACGAGGAGACCGGCCAGCTCATCATTGCCGGGATGGGTGAACTTCACCTCGAAATAATTAGGGATCGCCTGTTCCGGGAATTCCGAGTGGAAGCCAGCACGGGCGTGCCCCAAATAGCCTACCGCGAAACCATCACGCGCGCCGCGGAGGGCGAAGGCAAGTTCATTCGCCAGTCCGGGGGGCGCGGCCAATACGGGCATGTGTTGATCACGCTTGCCCCCACCGCTCGCGGCAAAGGCATCGAAATCGAGAACTGCATCGTGGGTGGCGCCATTCCCAAGGAGTACATTCCTGCCGTGATCGATGGTTTGCGCGAAGGAGTCGCTGGAGGCGCGCTGGCCGGATACCCGATGGCGGACTTGAAGGTTGCCATAGTGGACGGCACGTATCACGAGGTTGACTCAACCGAGCTTGCGTTCAGGATGGCAGCGATATTCGCGCTGAAAGACGCAACGAAAAAAGCCAACCCGATCCTGCTCGAGCCTATCATGAAGGTGGAGTGCACCACTCCAGACGAATACCAGGGCGATCTGCTGGGCGATTTGAACCGGCGCAGAGGTAGGATCGTGCACATCGAAGCCGGGAACAGCGCGGTGATTCTGCACGCTTTGGTCCCATTGGCGGAAATGTTCGGTTATGCCACCTCCATCCGATCGCTGTCGAAGGGGCGCGCCTCTTATTCGATGGAACCATGCTCATTCGAGCAGGTCCCGGCTTCGCTCCTGTCCGGCATCCTTGACCCCGTCGGGCTGAATAGATCTAACGCATGATTATTCACTTGTTGTTTTTCTTATGACTGGACAACGCATTCGCATCCGCCTGAAAGCTTATGACCATCGCGTCATCGACCAGTCAGTGCGGGAGATCGTCGATACCGTCAAACGCACCGGCGCCATGGTGTCAGGCCCTATTCCGTTGCCCACGCGTGTTGAGCGCTTCACGGTTCACCGCTCGCCGCATGCCGACAAGAAGTCGATGGAAACC